>DATFVD010000373.1:0-2140 GCA_035260505.1 Terriglobales bacterium | reverse complement strand
CCCGAGCAGACGAGGCTCGCCCTTGTCCACATCCGCCGCCCATACCTGCTGCACTCGCTTTTCAACGTTGCTGGTCGGATCGGCGATTTCCCCAGCGCTATTGGCTTCACTGCCTCGCGCATAGACAACGGTTCGTCCGTCTGGCGTCAGCTTCAACGCGGCAATCGGCATACCGTCGTCGCCCCCGTAGTGTGTAACCTGCCGGGCCTCAAAATTGGGAGCGTCAGCGATCCACACGTTGCGCTCGCCCCGAGACAGGAACACCCAGGCGATTCGTCCCGCGTGGTCGGCGGCCACAAGATTTGTAGGAAATGGCGAACTCAAAACCTGTTCCAGCGAGAAGGAGTGAGGCGCCGTCGGCGCGGAACTCTGCGCGTTACAAGCTAACGAAGAGAAACTCAGCAACAAAATACCGGAGTACGGCCATGTCAAAAAAGTTCGAATTCCCATGCGCGGCAGAGTACGTGAAACAGGGACGGGATGACAACTGCAGAACCCGCTGCCTACTGGCGCCTCGCGAATCAGGAGGCGTGGGCGGCAGACGAGGTCACGTCCATGAAGAAAAGCGGGCGCCCTACATCAATCTGCTCAAACGCATGGGCCTGCCGCAGTAACCGCTTTTTCTCTGTTCGAGTTTTTCTGCATCCATATCCACGCACTCGAGACAATCTCGGCGAGATTGCGCTGAGCGGTCCATCCCAGCACATTTTGTGCTTTCGCTGGATCGGCCACAAGAACCGGAGGATCGCCCGGCCGCCGCGGTACAATCTTTCGCCGAACCGGGCGTCCAGTGGCATTTTCTGCAGCACGGATGACTTCGAGAACGGAATGTCCCCGGCCCGTCCCCAGATTGATGGCCAGTGACACGCCGCCCTTTTCATCGGCGCTATTTTCGAGTTGTTGCGTTTCAAGGTGCTGCAACGCTCGCACGTGCGCATCGGCAAGATCATTCACATGAATGTAGTCGCGGACGCAGGTGCCGTCCGGAGTCGGGTAGTCGGACCCGTAGATTTGTAACTCGGATCCATTCTCGGAGGAGGCGGCAAGCGCCAATGGAATCAGATGAGTCTCCGGGTCGTGCAATTCGCCAATCTCTCCGCCTTCGTCGGCTCCCGCCGCATTGAAGTAGCGCAAACTCACGGAGCGTAGTCCATAAGCGCGGCCGTAAGCCTCGAGCGCGTTTTCAAAAAAGAGCTTCGATGCGCCATAGGGATTAACCGGCTCGCGGGGCATCTGCTCAGTAATGGGAATCTCGCCGGGAACACCGTATACGGCGCAGGAGGAGGAAAAAACGAAGCTGCGAATACCGGCGTCCAGCGCGGAGTTCAGCAGGGTGAGCGCTCCTTGAACATTGTTCCGGAAATACTTGCGCGGGTTCCCGACTGACTCTCCCACGTAGGCGTGAGCGGCAAAGTGCATCACTGCATCTACACGTTCGAGCACGGGCCGGAGTTTCGCTTCATCGGCGATGTCGCCCTCGACCAGCTCGAAGCCTTGCGCCAGGCGTCTGCACCCAGTAGAGAGATTGTCGTAGAGGACGACCTTATAGCCGGCCCGCCGCAGTGCGCGTGCCGCATGACCGCCAATGTAACCTGCTCCGCCCACCACCAGGATCGCCAGAAAAACCTCGCATGATTCCGCGGCCTGAGTTCTCACGCTGCGATCATTTTCGCGTAAGAAGCGGCCGCCGCGCGGTGATGGCCATCACCCACGTTTGTGATAGGGCGATCCTCAATGATAACGATCAATCATGAGCAAGCCCTTTGGCAGGATCAGTGGCGGGCTCTCGCTCGCAACCGCTGCCTGGTGTAGAATTTGAAAGTCAACCCCACGCTGTCATCCTCAGCAGCGGATTCCGTCGGGACGTAGCGCAGCCTGGTAGCGCACTTGCTTGGGGTGCAAGTGGTCGCTGGTTCAAATCCAGTCGCCCCGACCATTGGAGGCCCCTGATCTTCCTGACGTTGTCGGGTGGTCAGGGGCCTCGCTTTTCGGGGTACGATGGCGGCATGGCTGCCGTCCCCGACGACATCTTCACCGAGCCCGACAAGGTCGATCCCGACACGCTCGCCAACCTGGGCCCGCTGCGGCCGATGGCGGGCGTCTGGGAGGGTCTCAAAGGCGTGGACACGCATCCCGCCGC
>DATFVD010000372.1:0-5227 GCA_035260505.1 Terriglobales bacterium | reverse complement strand
GTGCCAGCGGCCATGCGCGAACGTCTGCTCCGCGCAGCGCGCAAGGTAATGAAGAACGCCTACGCACCCTTCTCTAAGTTCAGAGTGGGCGCGGCTATCCTCACTTCGAAGGGCCAAGTCTTCGTGGGATGCAACGTCGAGAATTCTTCCTACGGAATGACCAACTGCGCGGAGCGTACCGCGATCTTTTCTGCCATCGCCAGGCACGGTCCGAAACTCGAGATACAGGCTGTCGCCGTTACCAACGATCACGGAGTTCCGTGCTCGCCCTGCGGCGCCTGCCGCCAGGTGATCTATGAATTCGGGCCGCGCGCCATCGTCTTCTACGAGGGCAAAAAAGGACCGAAGCAAAGTCTTATCACCGAGCTTCTGCCGGAGGGTTTCCGCCTCAAGTGAGTCAGCCGAGTGTTTCCGAATCGCCGTTCCGCGTCATCGATCTCATCCGCAAGAAGCGCGATGGCGGTGCGTTATTGTCCGCTGAAATCGGATACCTCGTCGACGGTTGCACCCTGAGCAGCATTCCCGATTACCAGATGGCCGCGTGGCTCATGGCCGTTGTGCTTCGTGGAATGACCCGCGAGGAAACCGCCGCCCTCACGCACGCCATGCTGCATTCCGGCGAAGTCCTCGACCTCAGCTTTCTTCCCGCAAAAAAAGTGGACAAGCACTCCACCGGCGGCGTGGGCGACAAGACTTCGCTTGTTCTGGCCCCGCTGGTCGCCGCCGGCGGCCTCTACGTCCCCATGATCAGCGGCCGCGGATTGGGCCACACCGGTGGCACCCTCGACAAACTTGAATCCATTCCCGGATTTCGCGTAGGCCTGTCGGTGCCTGAATTCCATCGCGTTCTCAAGGCCTGCGGATGTTCCATGATTGGCCAGACCGAGAAGGTCGCTCCGGCTGATCGCAAGCTATACGCGTTGCGCGACGTTACCGGCACGGTCGAGAGTCCGTATCTTATCTGCGCCTCGATCATGAGCAAGAAGCTGGCAGAGGGCACCGACGCGCTCGTGCTGGACGTGAAGACCGGCTCAGGGGCGTTCATGAAAAAGGAGGAAGACGCCGTCTTCCTCGCCGAGCTCATGGTTGAGACTGGCGAACGCATGGGCAAGCAGATGGTCGCGCTCATCACCGACATGAACCAGCCGCTCGGCCGCATGGTCGGCAACGCGCTCGAAGTGCAGGAGTGCATCGAGATATTACACGGTGGCGGACCCGCGGATCTCCGCGATTTGTGCCTCGAGTTGGCGGCGTGGATGTTTTATCTCGGCGGCGCGTCGAAGACGGTTGTTGAGGGCAAGCAACTCTCCGGGCAAATCATCGCCTCCGGCAAAGCCTTCGAGAGGTTCCGCCAGATGGTCGAGTTGCAGGGTGGCGACATCAGCGCGATCGACGATCCGTCGAGCCTCCCGGGCACAGAGCACCGCGTCGCTGTGCCCAGCCGTGAAGCCGGATATGTGACGGCTATCGCGTGCGAACAGGTCGGCACCGCCTGCGTGATCCTCGGCGGCGGCCGCGAACGCAAAGAAGATTCCGTCGATCCCGCTGTGGGTATCGTCGTTCATAAAAAGATCGGCGACAAAGTCTCTGCCGGCGAGGCGCTCTGCACCATCCACTGCCACTCCGACGCACAGGCTTCGCGCGCAAAAACGTTGCTGCTGGAAAGCTATCAAATCGCGGCCGCTCCGCCCGCGCAGAAGCCCGCGTTGGTGCATCGCGTGATTCACAAGGGGGAACTCTAAATGGGACGCTTCACTGGCATTCTGGGACTGCTCACCATGTTGGGCCTCGCCTATGCCTTCTCCACCAACCGCCGCGCGATCAACAAGAAAACGGTGGTGTGGGGTCTGGGCCTGCAAGTTGTGTTCGCCATCTTTGTGCTCAAGATTGAACTCGGCCGAATGCTCTTCCAGAAGGCTGGAGACGCCGTCAATCGTTTGCTGAGCTATTCATTTGAGGGATCGAAATTCGTATTCGGCGCGCTCGGTGCGCAGGGCTCGTCGATGGGATTCTTTTTCGCATTCCAGGTGCTGCCGACCGTCATTTTTATTGCCGCCTTTTTCGCTGTGCTCTATCACTACGGCATCATGCAGTTCATCATCAAGCTGGCCGCGAAGGTGATGACCCGCTTCATGGGCGCGAGCGGCGCCGAGTCGCTGAACGTGGCGGCCAGTATCTTCATGGGGCAGACCGAAGCCCCGCTCACCATCCGCCCGTTTCTTCCCGACCTCACTCGCTCGGAACTGATGACGGTGATGACCAGCGGCATGGCCCACGTCTCAGGCGGCATCATGGCTGCCTATATCGCCTTCGGCATCGAGCCCAAACATCTTCTGAGCGCAGTCATCATGACCGCTCCGGGTACCATCCTGATGTCGAAGATGCTAGTGCCTGAGACCGAGATTCCGAAGACTGCTGGCCGCGTCGTGATGAGCGAGGAAGAGAAGGATGCGGAGAAGAAAGAAAACCTGCTGGGCGCGATTGCGCGCGGTACCACCGACGGATTGGGCCTCGCACTCAATATCGCCGCCATGCTGATTGCGTTCCTCGCGCTGATCGCACTCGCCAACGGCGTGCTGGGCGGCATTCACAACCGCCTCGGAATAATGTGGTTTCCTTCCAGCCTGCAGCAAATCTTCGGAGTGTTGTTTGCTCCCATCGCGTGGGTCATCGGAATCCCGTGGCGCGACTGTCCCGCCATTGGCAATCTCCTCGGGACGCGCATGGTGTTGAATGAACTCGTAGCCTTCTCCATGCTCGGACCGCAGAGAGCCGCGCTCGATCCCCGCTCGTTTACGATCGCGACCTTCGCGCTCTGCGGGTTCGCAAATTTGAGTTCGATTGGAATTCAGTTGGGCGGCATCGGAGCTCTCGCTCCCAACAAGCGCGGCGAATTAGCTCGTCTCGGTATTCGCGCCATGCTGGCCGGTACCATGGCTAATTTGATGTCGGCTTCGATTGCCGGCATGCTGCTGTAGTTGCTCGATCTAAAGTCTTGTCATCCCGAACGGAGTGAGGGATCTGCAACAACTAAGCGTGCGCCTTTTCAAACTGTGCGAGCACCTCGTCCGTGGTCACCACTCGCGCCCCCAGAACCTGAAGCTCCGCAAGCGTCTTCTTCCCAACTTCCGGCGCCAAAGTTTCAATCGCATCGCGGACCACGGCCACCCGCCGCTTGCGCTTCAGCAATCCCCTAATTGCCAAATTCACGCAGTATTCCGTCACGACTCCAAACACCACAAATTCCGCGGTGTTGCCCAAACGTTCAAGCAACTGGTCCGCGTGGCGACTCTCAAAAATATCCAGCGTCTGCTTCTCCAGGATGATCTGCTGATACTTTGAGAGATCTTCAGGCAACTTGGCGGTGTCGTCGTTTTCTACCCGAACGAACTTCTCCGCCAACGCTTCTGGGACAAACTCCGCCCCAGCCGTCCCTTTCAGGCAGTGCGGCGGAAATTGCTTGAACTCAGGATCATCCGCCGGATGAAAGCATCCATGCGAAACCAGGAAAACTTCGCCCCGCCGCGCCGCATCCGTCAGCTTGCGGATATTGGGCAGAAGGTTCTCGGCTCCCGGAACATAGAGCTTGCCACCGGGCAGCATGAAATCAGCCTGTACATCCACTTCCCAGAAAATGTAGTCGCGAGATTGCATTCCACTCTCCGTCGTCTCGATGCTTCTAACACCATTCCTTCCGCCGCTGGCAAAATGCAACTCACAGTTGCCCGGCGCTCATTCATTTGTATACTAGCGGCCACTAAGTTCGCAGCAATTCCGTGCCCGGAAGGGAACCATGTCCCACGACGAACCATCGAAATCTATGCCACAAACCAAGCTCGTCATCCGCAACATCGGCCTGCTGTTTAGCGGAGACCTTGCCAATCCTATCCTCGACGCCGACACCGTGATCGCTGTAGGCGACCGCATCGCTGCCGTGGGCAAAGAAAAAGATATCGACACTTCCGGAGCCACCATCACCATCGATGCCAAAGGAACGGCTCTTGCCCCCGGCCTCATCGACAGCCACGTCCATCCCGTCTGCGGCGATTGGACGCCACGCCAGAATCAGCTCGGGTGGATCGATAGCTATCTGCACGGCGGCGTCACCGCGATGATCTCAGCCGGCGAAGTCCACACGCCCGGCCGCCCTAAAGACATCGTGGGCCTGAAAGCGATGGCCATTTTCGCCCAGCGCGCCTTTCACGCCTTCCGGCCGGGCGGAGTGAAGATTTACGCCGGGGCTCCCGTGCTCGAACATGGAATGGTCGAAGACGATTTCAAGGAGCTTGCCGCTGCCGGCGTCAAGATCCTCGGCGAGGTCGGTTTGGGCAGCGTAAAAGATGGCAAGACCGCGCACCAGATGGTTTCATGGGCGCGCAAATACGGCATCCAGAGCACCATTCACACCGGAGGACCCTCGATCCCGGGCTCCAGCCTGATCGACAAAGACATGGTGCTCGAAACCGACGCCGATGTTATTGGCCATGTCAACGGCGGCCACACCGCTCTTCCCGACGATCAGATCACGGCGTTATGCGAACGCTCTACGCGGGCCCTCGAGATCGTGCACAACGGAAACGAACGCGCCGGACTGCTCGCGCTCCGCACGGCAATGGAATTGAAGCAGCTCGACCGCGTGATTCTCGGCACCGACTCGCCCGCCGGATCAGGTGTCCAGCCCCTCGGCATTGTGCGGATGATTTCGATGTTGTCGTCGCTAGGTGGGATCCCCGCCGAAATGGCCATCTGCCTCGCCACCGGCAACACGGCAAAGATGCGCAAACTTGATTGCGGCCTGATTGCTCCTGGTCGCGAAGCCTCGTTCGTCCTGATGGACAAAGCCCAGCACTCAGCCGGCAAGAACCTGCTCGACAGTATTCAAAAAGGAGATCTGCCCGGAATCGGCATGGTGATTATCGACGGCGCCGTCAGCGTGCAGCGCAGCCGCAACACGCCGCCGGCAACGGCGGTGCCTGTGGTGGTGAAGTAGCGCTGGCGTCCCGCCGGCTTCACTGCATCCCGAGCGAAGTGGCAATTGCTTTCTTGTACTCACGCGCCTTGGCAATCGCGGCTTGCTCGTCAACGGTCAGCAGCTTGTGATCGCGCATCACGATTCGCCCGCCGATCATGACGGTCTGCACATCGCTCGCCTTCAATGCATACGCGACCTGCGCGTAAATGTCATACATCGGCACGGCGTTCGGCTCGTCGAGGCTAATCAGAATCA
>DATFVD010000371.1:0-21107 GCA_035260505.1 Terriglobales bacterium | reverse complement strand
TGATTGTGCTGGCAACGGGGATTACGATTCTTCAGGTCGCCGCGAACCCCTATGTTGCGGTGCTGGGAAGCTCCAAAACCGCTTCGAGCCGCCTGGTTCTTACACAGGCCTTCAATTCGCTCGGCACTGCGGTGTTCCCTTTTGTTGGGGCTCGCGTGATTCTCGGCACGACAACGAAAGCCATCGCGCAGAGCACGTCGCAACAAGCCAATGCCATTATCCGTCTCTATGTGTATTTCTTCGCTGTGGCATTGTTCCTGCTGGCGATCGGCTTCGCCATGTCGAAGCTCCCCAAAATCGAGTCCGCCGAACACCGCATCGGGGAGAAGGTAAACGATTCTCTCTGGAAACACCCGAATCTTATTTTCGGAGCGATCGGGATCTTTGTCTATGTCGGCGGAGAGGTTGCCATTGGTAGTTCTATTGCGAACTACCTGGCGCTGCCCAATATCGGTCGATTCGCAACGAATATCGTCGACCCAGCTATGCGCTACCGCGCAGACTTGGGAGAGGCGGCCAAGTACATATCTGTGTACTGGCTCGGCGCCATGGTTGGAAGGTTTATCGGGTCGGCAATTCTACAGAAGGTCAAAGCCGGCAAGCTACTGGCGCTGTGCGCAATTATGGCCGCTCTGCTGGTTAGCGTTTCTGTTCTGACCAGCGGCCATGTAGCCATGTATTCCATCCTGGCGGTGGGCTTGTTCAACTCGATTATGTTCCCTTGTATTTTCACTCTCGGGATCGCGGAACTCGGACCGCTCACCGGCGACGGGTCCGGCATCCTGAACATGGCGATCGTGGGCGGCGCCATTATTCCGTGGCTGGTTGGCAAAGTTGGAGACCTTATCAATCGCGCTTACTACCCGGCATTGACCCAAGGCGAGACGAGTTGGGGTCAAGGAATTCACTACGCACTTATGGTGGCGGTGATTTGCTATCTCTACATTTTGTTCTTCGCAGTGAGTGGATCGAAACCGAACAGCGAGCGGTACGCCGCAGGTGTGGCGGCATCGGACTAGCGCCGCGACCGCGTGATGAGTCATCGTGATGAGTCATATGGTGGAGTGACGGGCGTCTCGCCCGTCAGCCGGGCGGGGACGCCCGGCGCTCCACCCGCAACCCTGGATGTCACGCCTTAAGGAGCACACCACGTGAGCAGAGCGCTCATCCTCCTGGCGGCTATCTTCGCGCTCGGTCCGGAGGCCGTGTCACTGGATCAGCAATTGGCCAGCAGGCCGCCGATGGGATGGAACAGTTGGAACAAATTCGGCTGCGACGTCAGCGAGGATCTGACGGCCCTGACAAGTCTTGGTTCCCGCATCGGAGTAGAGGCCGAACTTCAGGCCTTTTGCATGGACGTAGTCGGCAAGCGCTTGCATGCCAGACGAAAAATGGAGACATCAGCGTTGCATGGGAAGATCTGGGGTATCCCGCCAGCTTGAGCGCCCGGGGTTCGCGATCTCTGGCAGGCGAAGGATATGGGGGAACGCAAAGGGATGTTCTCTGCCACTGTGGCGCCGCACTCCATCGTGATAGTAACGGTGAATCCGTAGGCGGCAAAACACATGTTCCTGCCGGCCTGTTGATAAGTTGATTAACGATTAAAGAAGACGCGACCGGACGCTACCCGCGAGCGTCCTTAACGGAACAATTTTCTCCCGACCGGTCATCCTTGCACTGTGCGAATCCTCCCAGTCCACCTGAAAAGACGGTATATCAATAACTTAGGGCTGAAGCTCCCTGTTTGGCAGCGGACTTGCATCTCTGTATTCGTAAAGTCTCTAGTCACGGATCCATCCCTAAGGAGAGTGCGATGAAGAAAATACAATTCGCCTTGTCCATGATGGCGCTGACGGTTGCGTTGTGTTTTGCAAGCCAGCCGGCGCTGGCGCAGAGTGCTTCCGACTCCGCGCGTAATCCGACAGCTCAACAACAGCCAGTGCAACCTAACGACCAGCCTGCGGCTGTGAGTACGGCTTCGGAGAAGATGTTTGAGGGAACGATCGTGAAAGCGGGGGACAAGTTTGTCCTGACCGCCACTGACAGCAAGACCACCTATCAACTCGACGACCAACAAAAGGCTCAAGGCTTCGTGAACAAGAGCGTGAAGGTGACGGGAGTTCTCGACGCCTCCACTGGAACGATCCGCGTCAAAGCGATCGATCCAGCCTGATCCTCCCAAGATGAGGTGCTTATGAGCAGGGCGCCTGTCGGGAAAGGGGCGGTGCACAACCGCCCCTTTTTTTCTCTTTTGCACCTGTGAACATTATTTCGAAGTGACAAACAACCAGTCCGAGCGCAATCGCGTCAAAATCTCGGATAAAAGGACAATTCATGCGTCTGCTGAGTGTTCGCCTTATTGCGTCTCTTATTCTCGGCATCACTCTGGTTTCGTCTGGTTTCTCTTATTACGAGGTGTTGGCTGAAAAGCGCGCTCTGCGCAGTGATGTGGAGCGTCGCGCCGAGATGCTTGGGGAGAGTCTCGTCGGCAATGTTGAGCGGTCGTGGAATACGAGTTCGGGCAGGGTCCCAAACAACGAACTGCAGCGACTGGTGCAGCGGTTCGGAAACCGCGAGCACATGCTGGGCGTCGTCATCTATGACCGGCAGGGCGCGCTGGTAGCCGCGACCCCGGATCTCGCGAAAACCCTCACAATAACCCCGGCGCCGGTTACGGAGGCCATCACGCAAGGTCACGGAGAGAGTTCGTTCCTCCGATTGGGACGCGTGCCGATTCACATTCTCGCGCTGCCGATTCGCCGTCAGGATGAAGTGTTGGGCGGCCTGGCCGTGGTGCACGATGTGAGCTACATCCGTGCCCAGATTCTTCTCGCCTGGCGTCAAACATTTTTCCGGGTGCTGGCCCAGGGCTTCCTCATCGTTCTGATTACGCTGCTGATTGTTCGCTGGAGCATTGCCGGCCCCATCGCGCGGGCTGCGCTGTGGATGCGCGGCCTTCGCACGGGGAAGATTTCTGTCCGCCAGGGAGTGCCCGACCTCGACATGTTCCGTCCGCTGGCTCGCGAAGTTGCCACTATGGCCGAGAGCCTCACCCACGCCCGCAATGCAGCCGAAAATGAGGCCCGCCTGCGCGATGCGGCGGAATCCATGTGGACAGCGGATCGACTCTCGGTGCAACTCCGCGCGCGTCTGGAGGATGGCCATCTATTTGTCGTGTCAAACCGTGAACCATACATGCATCAGCGGAATGGGAAAGCGGTCGATGTGATCGTTCCGCCGAGCGGCTTGGTCACCGCCCTCGAACCCGTGCTCGATGCGTGCGATGGAACATGGATCGCTCACGGCAGCGGTAATGCCGATGCCGAAGTCGTAGACGCCCACAACCGACTGCGCGTTCCTCCGGATGATCCTCGCTATACCCTGCGCCGAGTGTGGTTAACCAAGGAGGAAGAGGAAGGGTATTATTACGGATTTGCCAATGAAGGGCTTTGGCCCCTTTGCCACATTGCCCACACCCGTCCGCTTTTTCGGGCTGCCGATTGGCAGTACTACCAGGAGGTAAACCGCAAGTTCATGGCCGCGGTGCTCGAGGAAATCCAGAATGTCGCGAAACCTGTGGTGCTCGTCCAGGATTATCATTTCGCGTTACTGCCCCGCTTGATTAAAGAAAAGCGGCCGGATGCCCGAGTGGCCATCTTCTGGCATATTCCGTGGCCGAATCCGGAAGCCTTTGGCATTTGCCCCTGGCAGCGCCAGCTAGTCGATGGTTTACTCGGCGCCGACCTGATCGGATTTCATATTCAGTCCCATTGCAATAATTTTCTGGAGACGGTCGATCGCGTAGTCGAGTCGCGGGTGGACTGGGAGCACTTTTCCGCGCTGCGCCAGGAGCATCGCACAATCGTCCGGCCTTTTCCCATCAGCGTCGCTCTCACCGACGACAATCCCGTCGGAAACAACAATCACGGTTTTAACTACCTCGAACGTTCCGCGCTGCTGCGGAGTCTGGGCGTGGAGGCGGCATTCATGGGCATCGGCGTCGACCGCGTCGATTACACCAAAGGTATTCTGGAGCGCTTTTTGGCTATTGAGCGGTTCCTCGAAAAGTATCCCAGCTATCAGGGAAAATTCACGTTCGTGCAAATTGGAGCTCCGAGTCGGACGCACATCAAGCGCTATCACGATCTGCTCGCCGAGGTGGAGGCCGAGGCGGAACGCATCAACTGGCGCTTCCAGGGAGGGAAGTGGAAGCCTATTGTGTTTCTTAAGCGCCAGCACAGCCATCAGGAGATCGAGCCCTACTACCGCGCCGCCGATCTCTGCCTGGTGACGTCTCTGCACGATGGAATGAATCTTGTAGCCAAGGAATTTCTGGCTGCACGAAGCGATGAGCGGGGCGTGCTCATCCTCAGTCAGTTCACAGGAGCGGCCCGCGAACTGCGTGACGCACTCCTGGTCAATCCCTACGACATCGATCAGACCGCTGAAGCCATCCGCGCCGCTCTGGAGATGGAGCCCGCGGACAAACAGTTGCGCATGCGTCGCATGCGCAAGTTCATCAAAGAGCACAATATCTACCAATGGGCAGGGAACCTGATCACCGAACTGGTTGAGCTCCGCATGGATGCTCCCGAGGAGGTGCGGGATAAACCTCGTGCCCACGTTTCGGTAGCGTGAGTTCGCTATTCACGCGTAATAATAAATTGAAAGAAAGGAGCGACGCGTTGAGGCCGGAAGTGCAAGCGCAGCTCACGCCGTTCCTGCGAACTGTTGCTGAAGCGACCCATGCGGTGCTGATGCTCGATTACGACGGAACTCTGGCGCCGTTCCACGCCAAGCGCGACCAGGCATATCCATATCCCGGGGTTGTGCCACTCCTGCAAGAGATCATTCGCAACGGCCGGACGCGGGTGGTAGTCATCTCCGGGCGCGGTACGACCGACGTGCTTCCGCTTCTCAATATTCGCCCGCGTCCTGAGATTTGGGGAATCCATGGGCTCCAGCGCCTGAAGACAGATGGAAGTACGGAAATGCCACGGCTCGATGAGCGAACCCTCAATGGCTTGTTGGACGCCGACCGGTGGCTCGGTTACCAGCAACTTCGCCATACCGCGGAATTCAAGGCGGGAAGCATTGCGGTTCATTGGCGTGGAATGAGCGAGGAGGAAGCGGAGGATCTTCGAGCCCGCGTTTTGCTCGGTTGGCAGCACGTCGCGGAATACAGCGGCCTCGACCTCCTGGACTTCGACGGTGGGATAGAGATTCGCGCTAATGAGGCCGACAAGGGAGATGCGGTCCGCACCTTTCTCAGTGAAATCAGCCCAGATACTGCGGCGGCTTTTCTGGGCGACGACATTACCGATGAATCCGCTTTCCGGGCGATGCAGGGACGCGGCATCAGCGTTCTGGTGCGCCCCCGGTGGCGGAAAACCGAGGCGCAATTCTGGCTCAAGCCTCCCGCCGAACTGCTCGATTTTCTCGAACTATGGCTGAAGGCTTGTACCGAACACAATGCTTTAGATAACGGCATGGCCGCGGCGGTGAATGGATGACGACCACAGCACAGTTACCTCTCTCACGAACGCTGGTGAAGCCTTTCTACTTCAACACTTCGGCGCATCTGTTGCGCATTACCACACAGAAGGCGAATACGCTGGCGGAGCTTCTGGATGCATTGCGCGTCTGTCCGGATGATTCCATCTTTAAGCACACCTTCCGGACGCTACAGGAGCTCCACTTTCTTCGCGAGGGATTTTCCAATGACTTCGCACACTGGGCGCTTACAGCGTGTAATGAGCCCGGTCTGGCTGAACAGCTGGCGAGCGTGGACGTGCGAGAATTTACGTCCCTCGGGGAATTGCGCGAGCGTTTTGTCCAGATTGTGGACAAGCACCTGCAGCTCAATCCCGCCGACGGCCAGCGCATGGCGGAAGAGACGTTCTATTTTTGCGCGTCTGACACTGTGGTGATGCCCACCAAGTTTGTGGCCGAAACCCTGCAAGACTTTGTCAAGGGTCTGAGGGAGGTGAGCGTGCATTCCATTCATCACCATTTCATTGAGGCGCGACTGCGAATCAAGCTCATGTCCAATGACTTCTCCCAGTGGCTGCATGAAGATGTGGGGTTAACGGACACAGCCCGCGCGCTGAACCGGATTGATATCTATACCGTGACACTCGAGGATGTGCGAAAGCAAATGCTTCGCATCGTGGAACGAGCGCTAACTTAGTGTCAACATAATTCTATGTCGGTGATCCAATCGTTCACACAGATGACGAACAGGAACTGAGGTTCGACACAATTATGAAGTCGCAAGCTGCAACTAATACGCAATCGCCGTCCCCTCTTTCCGAGGCACAACCAATTGACCAGCCGGTTCTCTCCGCTCAACCCACGCCTCTGCGTCCGGAGCGGCGCACCACTCCGCGAACCTGGGAGACGCCTCCAGCCCCCGTCCCGCCGCCGCACTTCGATGACTACCAAGCAATTGTCGGCACGGCCGAGCTCGACGAATTGCGCTTTCTTGCCAGCGAAGTCAAGGGGAAGACAGTGAAGATGGTCAACTCCACCGCGGTTGGTGGAGGAGTGGCTGAGATGCTGAATCGTCTCGTTCCTCTGCTTGGAGAACTCGAAGTTACCACCCACTGGGATGTAATTACGGGAGGGAACGATTTCTTCGAGGTCACGAAGGCCTTCCATAACGCGCTGCACGGCAGCGAATATCAACTGACGCGATCGGCCCAGGAGATATTCCTGGCCTACAACGAACAAAACCGGCAACGCATGCAGTTTCCGGAGGACATGGTCGTCATTCATGATCCGCAGCCCGCCGCCCTTATCGGCGCGCGCAAAGACTCACCGGGGCGCTGGGTATGGCGCTGCCACATCGACTTATCAAGTCCGAATCCGCAAGTTTGGGGATTCCTGCGCCCGTTCATCGAACAATTCGATGCGTCAATTTTTTCTTCGCAGTCGTTCGCTCGGCAGCTCCCCATCCCCCAATATCTGTTTTATCCGTGCATCGACCCTCTGTCGGAGAAAAATAAAGAGCTCGATGAAAGTTTCGTGCAGAAAATATGCGACGAATTCGGAATTGATCGCAGCCGCCCGATTGTGACCCAGGTGTCTCGCTTCGACCGATTGAAGGATCCGGTTGGCGTGGTGCAGGCTTTTAAGCTGGCGAGAAAGTATGTCGATTGCCAGCTAATACTGGCCGGTGGCGGCGCAAGCGATGATCCGGAAGGCGCGCTCGTGCTCAAAGAGGTGAAGGAGGTCGCCGGCGACGATCCCGACATTATCATCCTCGATCTGCCGCCCTGGTGCGCGCTTGAGATTAATGCGCTGCAGCGCGCTTCGACAATTGTGGTCCAGAAATCGATCAAGGAAGGTTTCGGGCTCACCGTCACCGAGGCGCTGTGGAAAGGGAAGCCCACCATTGCCGGCGCGGTCGGCGGCATTCCGAACCAGATCATTCACAAGCTAACCGGCATGCTGGTTCATTCTGTCGAAGGCTGTGCTTATCAGATCCGCTATCTCCTCACTCACCCCGATTTCGCCGCCCAGTTGGGGCGGAACGGTCGCGAGCACGTCAAAGAAAACTTCCTCATGACCACCAACGTGCGGCGCTGGCTGCTGCTGCTCCGGATCCTGCTGGGTGTCGGCGCCCCGAGTAGAACCCCATTTAATTAGCCTTGTCTGACTACAGCAAAGATCGGACAAGCCTACAGAGTGCATTGGATTTCCGGCAACTGAACCCGCAAGTAGGATGTCGCGATGGACGAGTGTGTTGCGTGTCTCACTAAACCAGTCGTCGGATCGGCAAGATTGCTGCGCATTCCTCGCGCGATCGCTGTCACCGTCCTGGTGTTCTGCATTCCAGCTCTCCCTCAAAATACGTCGGTGGATTCTGGATTGTCGGCCGGCGACCTTCTGCGGAGAGTAGTCAATTCAGAGCTGAAGGCTCAAGACAGTGACCACAGCCACTGGATGTACCGATTAAAAGCGGGTGTCTCGGGAAGAGAAGAGGAGAAGGTCGTTATTCAGACCCGCGACGGCTATCTTGCTCGTTTGAGACTTGTAAACGGTCAGCCAATCACACCGGAACAAGAAAAACAGGAAGACGAGCGGATCGCGAGAATCGTAAGAACACCAGACGAGCAGAAAAAGCAGCAACGGGCGCAGGAAACAGATGTCCAAAAAACTGAGCGACTGTTGAAGATATTGCCGGACGCGGTGACTGCGCGCTACGGAGAGCGTCAGGGCGACTTGGTGGAAATTCTCTTCGAACCAAACCCGAATTTCCATCCGTCGTCACATGAGGCAGCAGTGTTTCATTCGATGGCAGGCCGGATCTGGGTTAACACCAAACAAAATAGACTGGCAGAAATCGAGGGTCATCTCGTTAGACACGTGAAATTCGCTGGTGGCTTGCTCGGCCACTTGGACGAAGGAGGCGAGTTTCATGTGAAACAGACTGAAGTGGCGCCGGGTTATTGGGAAATAACCCTGCTGCATGTCAACATGCACGGCAAGGCTCTGTTCTTCAAGACCGTTTCGGTTCAAGAACATGAATGTCGAACGAACTTTCGGCGGGTCCCAGACAAGTTGACGTTAGCTGAAGCGGCCGACCAATTGCAAAGACAGTCGACCGTGAAATCTGCCTCATTACCGCCCACTGCAGCCGTCCCAGCAATAAGCCGCTCCCGCAGTCCCAGCCATTGATTCCGGAAACCTCAAATTCAGAACCAGCGCCCGCAAGCATACGCGTTTAAAATAGAACATCGCGTAATACTGTCGCCCGGCGATATCCTGGCCAACTTACAGTATTGTCGCGAAACCTTCTCGGGTTAACAGTGAAATTGCCGAGGAGGATGACATCAAATGCAGGACCGAGAAACAGTAGAGCGCGCCCAAAGAGATACGACAACGTACACTCTGCCATGAAGGGTACATTCGGTCTCGACAATGGGGCTCATTTCTTTCGCAGCTGGCGTTCCAGGTTCCCGGCGCCCAAGTGAACTTCCTGGGGACATACAAGCCGAATGGAAACCAATTCGATTTTCATGGCAAGGCTTGCATGGACACAAAACTATCGCACATGGTAACGGGCTAGAAGGCGATACTGTTGAAACCGGCCGACCTATTTTCAGCAAGAACGGCGCCGCAACTGAACTCCCGGTTAAGGTTACCGGAACCAAATCAGCACTCCACTTCGGATCGGATTTCGGACACAGGGAATACGACTGCGGCAGGAACGCCGAATACAGTCAAAGAAATTAAAGAGCACGAGAGTAAATCGCGCGCAATATTTCATGACGCGTCAGACTGCGCCCCGCCGCCCCGTCACTAAGTTTATTACCAGGACAACCAAAGCTATCAAGAGCAGGATGTGGATATAACCAGCCAGCGTGTAAGAGCTGACCATCCCCAGGAACCACAAGACCAGCAGTATCACGAAAATTGTCCAAAGCATGGAAACACTCCTTCCCTAAGGCAAGGCTCGATCCTCTGCAAAACCTGCTCGGGATGCGAGGTTCTCCGATACGATCTACGACGCGAGAAGAATACAGCGCGATTTTTGTCTCGTGCATACGGCGAAGGCTGTAAATGCAAGTGATAGTACTGGTAGCAGGGTTCCCTCTGCCCTGTTCTTCGCGTCTAACGCGCCAAGGAGAAAGTATGCGCAAAGATGATCTGATGAATGCCGACCTGTTCAGCGAAATCCTGCTGCTGGGCAGCGGCGTGGCGATAGCCGTGACCTTAGTGATGGTTATTGTGGCGGCAGTTACGAGCGCAGCGGCATTGTTGCAATGATTTGTTTCGACAGCGGACGGTGAATGCTTGCTATCGCCCATACCGCTACAGCGATTCGACGGGTCGACTACTGCCTTCACTCGATTGGCAGCGGTCTTTCGCAAGCATAACTTCCTAGAATGAAAAATCGGTGAAAACGAGAGGTCCGGGATTTCGGGACGCGCCTTATTCGAGGCCTGCGAGCACTAATCGGCTGAACCTCCATACAAAGACCTTTCGCCCGACTGGGTCGGTGGCGTGATCGAATGTGGCTGAACTCACCTGGACTAATTCAAGGAGCAGACCAAGGAGCAGAGAAGGAGCATAAAAGATGAACTCAGACCAAATGAAGGGTAAGTGGAAACAGATGAAGGGATCTGTGAAGGAGCGTTGGGGTAAATTGACAGATGACGACCTCGATGTCATTGACGGTGAGAGCGATCAATTGATCGGCAAAATACAAGAAAGATACGGACTTGCCCGCCAAGAGGCTCAAAAGCAGGTCGACGAGTGGAATGCCAACCTCACTCGCGGATCTGAAGTTGAGCGGGAACGCAACGACGAGAGGCTTAAGGCCAGCTAAGCCCTCCCCAAAACCGCCTCTCGAACGGGGAGTCGCTTGTCGGTTCCCCGTTTTGCTTTGACGTCAGTCATCCCCCACGTGGCAGGGATAGAGATATCGGCTCCACGCGGGACCGGAAAAAGCGCCATGCTTTATGCGGCGGAACCTGTGGCCGGTTGATTAACAGACGATGACACTTGCACCTGGATGATTTCGTTCTTGACCGCATAGACCACCAGATCTCGGATCGAATGAATGTCGAGTTTGCGCATGATGTTGCTGCGGTGGGTTTCCGCGGTTTTGGTGCTTAGGTTGAGAAGACAGGCTACTTCCTTTGAGCTTTTCCCCTCGGCCAGAAGCTGAATTACTTCGCGCTCGCGCGGTGTCAACGTTGGCGACTTCTGCGAGTCGCCGTTTGACCCGTTCTGACCCTTGTCCAGAAAACCTGCCAGCACCATATCGTTCACTCGAGGTGTGAAGAACATGCGGTTGCGCTGCAGCGCTTCGACAGCCGATACCAGGTCTCTCGCGGCGTCCGACTTCAAGACAAAGCCGCGAGCGCCGGCGTCAAGAGCCTCCCGGATTACCTGGTCCGAGTCCGTAATCGTCAGAACTATGACTTTTTGCTGCGGATTCTGTTGAATGAGTTGCCGGGCCGCGGCTAAACCGTTGAGATTGGGCATGCCGACATCCAATATCACTACGTCCGGTTTAACCTGCTTAGCCTTTTCGACGGCCTCGCGTCCGTCATTGGCCTCTCCGCAGATCTCCCACCCCTCATGAGATTGCAGAAGAGTGCACAGCCCACGACGTACCACCTCGTGATCATCCGCTATCAAGATCCGCAACTTCATGGCTCACCTCCGTGAGATACGACAAATCGCTAAGGTTTCAAACACCCAACTCAATGCATCTTCCCCGGTCTGACTTGTCGGCCCGGCGCAGAGTATGTTTTGTGCGAATGGCCATACGACGAATCGTTTTTATGTGCAGATCGGTTTTTTGTTACCGATCGCCACTTCCTTCTAACCACACTGTTCATGCCCATTCCTTGCCAGGGTCGCAGCGTTTCGGCTTCGCTATCCTGCGATAGTTTAATCTCTCAATCGCAGCCAGCGAATACAGTCAATCCTGTAGTATCTCGACCGGCGACCGGCAGAACGCCAGTCGCTGCGATACAAAACCGGACGACAGCGATGGGAGGATGAAAAATCATGGTCGGCAAACCCGACCTACTTTGGGCCCTTCCAAATGTAGAGATATTCCTCGTCTGACAAAGTTTCGATCCCATGGCCTCTTGAGTTCGACGCACGATGGACGGCCGATCGCAGGTTCGCCACCGTAGTTCCGTTCACCTCCGTCAGCGGAATTTTGATTGCTGAACCCTTGGGTAAGGATTCCAGATCCTGAAAAATCCCGCGCAACAAGTCGTGATGCTTCCCGCGGCGGCTCTTCCGAATGTCGGCGAGAATGACCCGCTCATATTTGCCGGCCCGATTCCGGATTTTATCCCTGGTTGTTTTCGTCATACGCCTATCATACTATAAGAGAGTGTTAAACAGTCCTATATTATCCTGTAGATGTGTAAAAATATTAATGCTATTGCATTATGGATACGTTTACGATATGTTAGTGGCGTTCTAGCGGATTTGTCAACCGGACTGTTGATGGCCGCTTGTCTATTTTTCTAGTGATTGCGAATTGAAGGGAATGTACCGTGTAGGGCGCTGTGGAGAGGTAGGTACGCCATGAGCATGGACATTGAGTGGCAAGATCTATATCGAGCCGCACTGCTTGAACTTCGTCCTGACGAATTGCGACGGAGAATCGACGACGCGGAAAAGGCTATCCAGCAACGAATCGTGGAGCTCGGCCGTGATGAATCGAGTTCTGACGAAGAACGTCGCGCAATCGACGACGCGCTGCGCGGGCTGCGGGTCCTTGCGAGCCTGGAATGCAAATCCGCGATTTCAAATAAAACCAGAACCACTCCGCTTCCTTCTTGACCAAAGGGCTGCAACATGTTCCCGCCCCCGGGCTTAGACGATGGGTCCAGGCCTGGCAAAGTGGCAACAGATGTAATCCCAAACCCAACCCCAAGGCACGAAGCTGCAATACGGCCAGGCCGGCGGCAATCAAGAGCCGTTTAGACGCGGCCCACCAAAACCAGCACGAGGACAATGATCAAAATCAAACCCAAACCGCCGCTCGGGTAGTATCCCCAGTGAGCGCTATAAGGCCACGTGGGTAAGGCGCCAACCAGCATCAGAACCAGGATGATCAGCAGAATGGTATACATGTCGTTCGCCCCTCCTTGAGATTGAAGATAGAAGTCACCGGGCAAGGCCGATGCTCGTTCAATTCATCCTCGGCACGGAAATCATCAACTGCACCGGGTTCGTTTCTGTGCCAGCAAAGACTGCCGATCTGGATCACGACGCCAACCTACAGATTTATCGATAGCATCAACATCGGTTCAAATCTGTACCTCTGTGCATTTGGTTATGTAGGGCAATGGTTTCTGGCTTAAGGTGTTGAGATAGTGCAAGATTCGTTAGGAAATGGCCCAAAAATGAATAACGGCCGAGCCTGCATGGCCCGGCCGTTACGTTGCTTGACACACCTCAGTTACTTTTGCTCAATGTTTGTAGCCTGGTCTTTGGACTGGGAAGAATATTTCTTGACAGCCGCCAGAAAGGAGTCGCTTCCAGCCGGAGGCGCAACCTTGCCATTCAAAATTGTTTCAAACGGCTCCGTCTTGCCGTATAGGAGTCGGGTGGAATCCTTATCCTGGTTTATGACCGCCCCCGACAAATCGATGCCGGCGAAAAGACCGCGAGTCCGCGAATAGGTCAAGACTTCTGCTCTCATTTTTACGTCGGTACCAGCAGTGGCGTCGCGTCCCACCGGTCCCGCCGCAGCCGAAGCGTCCGCTCCAAGCTTGAATTTGCTGGAGAGCAGATGCTGCATCCCCTGGTCATTTGTAACCACCATTACCAGGTCGACCGCCTGGCCGCCGAGTTGAAGGCCCCAGCTGCCGCCAGTGATGGTAATTGGGGCAGGAGCGCTCCATCCGTTTGGCGTCCTGCACGTGGCTACGCCCTTGCCATGGTTCCCGCCAATCCCGACCGCGATCTTGATCATCGAAGGCACGACCGCGATGCACCTGGCGTCACTCATAATGCTGTCTGGGATTGCCTTGTCGGGAGTTGCCATGATTTCGGTCAGAACGTGAGCCGCGGCATCGATCCTCTTGTTGATACCGGCCTCATCTTTGTCTTTGTCGTCGGCGGCCCAAGTCAAACTGGCGAAGACCAACACCATAGTGGTCAGTGCCAAGACGCATTTCCTTGAATTCATATCAACCTCCTCATGTTCCCAATCTGATTACCGGGGTTACTTTTTCTCGATTTCACTCTGATCTTGTTTATCTTGGGGAGCCATGTCGATCCATCCCCTCAAAACCCTAGATCGCCGGGGGGACATGCCGTAGCCGGAAGAGCGAGTATATCGTCCCGCGTTTAGACGGCGAGAGGCGTGGCCGTAGTAATGTCGATAGCCGGCGCCGGTGCAGCGGAATTCCACTGCTTGAGCCCTACATCAGACTGTAATTTCCCTGGGTCGTCACCAGGCCGTTTGTTTTGCGCCAGACTTAGAGTCGTCGATGCCAGGAAATCCCGGATCTGAAGTTTCGCTTTGTGGAGGCGCGATTTCGAATTTCCCACGGAACATCCGAGCAACTCTGCAATCTCGCGGTGCTGATAGCCCTCGACTTCGTGCAACAGAAAGATCGCACGATAGCTCTCGGGAAGCTCGCCGATGGCTCGATTCAAGGCGACGCGGGTGACGGAGGTTTCCAGGCGCCCATCCCGGGTTCCGTATTCGCGGCGGGCCGGCTTGGAATCTTGATGGCGGCTATAGGATTCGTCCAATGAAACCCCGCCCGGCGCTTTGCGACGAAAGTGCATTAACACAGTGTTCACCGCTATGCGGTGGAGCCATGTCGAAAGCGCCGAATCTCCGCGGAACGTCGCCAGCTTGCGGAATACCTGCAAGAACGCGTCTTGTGCTAAGTCCTCCGCTTCCGTTTCATTCTTGGTCATGCGGAAACATAGGGAATAGATCCGCATCTTGTGCGTGTGAAACAGCGTTGCGAACGCATCCGAATCGCCTTGCTGAGCTCGCTTAATCAGAGCGTGATCCACAGGGGCCGTGGCGGTAGTACCAGATTCGACATTCACAAGCGTCTCCTTTCAACTCAAGAACCGGCGTCCGAAAAACGTGCATTGCGTCTTTGCCCAGACAGAACAACATCACTCTCGAGTGCAGTCACAGTCGGGAGGTTAGAGGCGTAACCGGCCTCGATCTATCCAGTGCAAGCCGTACAGATACCGATATGTTGCTGTAGAGATTGATGAGTCGCGTCAGAAGGAGTTGATTCGGAAGACAGGCGAGCATGGCGACCAAGTGGAGCAGTCGTTGATGTTTCAATGCGTCGCCCGAGCGAGGTTCAGGCAACAATCCAAGCCCTACAGGGACTCCTCAAGAAAAGTACACAGTCAGATGGATTTTCCGCATCCACAGTAGTGCTTATTCTGCACTCCAGGCATTTACCGCTTTAGTCTCCCTCCTACCGAGCAGGGGTCGAAGTAATACCAAGTGGCTCCTGCTCCTCGCCTTCCCGCAGCGACCGAGCAAGGAAAAAAGAGAAATAGCAGCCACTGTGAGGACCAATCATCGTCATTATCAGGTGCTTGCGTCAACCTTGTGCGTTATCAAATCCTGCAGGAGGCTCAAGAATGAAACTTGAATCATTGCGCGACCTTTACTTGGAACAACTCAAAGATCTCTACAGCGCTGAATAGCAACTGGTCAAGGCGATACCAAAGATGGCGACGACGGCTTCGTCGGAGGAATTGAACGCCGCCTTTGAAGACCATCTGGGGAAAACCAGGCAACATGCCCAACGCATTGAGACCATCTTCGAGCAGATGGGCGAGAAGGCGAAGGAAAGAAGTGCAAGGCGATGGAAGGGTTGATCGAAGAAAGGGGCGAAGTAATCAATGAAGATAAGGAAAATGGCATTAAAGACGCCGCTCTCATCGCCGCTGCGCAGCGCGTGGAGCATTACGAAATTGCAGGATATGGCTGCGTGCGCGCCTACGCTACGAAATGGGGGGACGTAGACGCCGCGAGCCTCCTGTCTCAGACCCCCCGAAGATGAAAAGGAAGCCGACGAAACTCTCAATGGCATCACTGAAGAACTCAACCTCGAAGTCCCGCAAGAATCGGTACGAGCGGACAAGCGAACGGTGAAGTATTCCAGGGGAAGGACCAAATCGGCCGCCTAGGTTGGATGCATCATAAAAAACACGAAGGCTATCGTTCAAAGGGAGACCTGAGAGGCTCGGGTCACCGTAAAATGGTCACCGTAAAATGTTGTTGAGGAGTTTATCGGGATCTAGTTCTTCTAGTTACCGTTTATTCTGGTTACCGCCTGTAATTGTTTTAATTCCTGCAGCTACCACACTAGCCACCCCGTTGATCGATGATCGACTGTATTGCGAGTCAAGTCGCGTCCCTCTAATGTGCTGCATGAGAAGGCGGAACAAAGCATGAGTCATGTGATGACAGTGACCGCAGAGTCGGATTCCACAAGTCAATTGAAAAGCATCTTTGACCAATCGCTCGCAGTTCTGTGCGAGGGCAAGAATTCCGTAAACACGAGATCGCAAGCAGATCAGTTGTGGAGCAGTTCAATCCCGCTACACGTCGACGCAGTCAATCTTCGGAAACGCGCATTGGATAACGCGGCGAAAGCGTTGGCGACACTTTGGAAGATCTCGGAACCCAAGCGTCCGAAACTGCAAAGCCGGGCGCCGCGCTACAACATTTCGACTCCGTGATCTGCCGCATCTCGGCCCAGCCCACCTGCTCATCCTCACGACCTCCCGCCGGCTGCAAGACCCAGCGCTCCAAACACAGGCGACCCAAAGCTGGACCAGAAGTACCAGCAGTAGCAGGAAAAGGTATTCGCGAAGCAGGAACAGGAGCGACAGAAACTTCAGCAAAAGCAGGATCAGGAGCACCAGCGGCTGACGCAACAGAATGCCAGTGAGGCAGCGAAGCAGCAGGTGGAACAGCGGCACCAACAACAAACCCAGCAATTGCAGGAAAGACACCAACAGCAACAGGAGCAGTTGCAGCAGAGACAGCAGCCGCCGAACCGGGATCGGTCCAAGCCTCCGCAGTAAACTACGACCGAAATCCCGTGTGGTTTATTGCACATTCATTTGTTGAACGAGCATTGAAACGGGAACCGGGAGGGCATCGGCCGAACCGATGTACGCCCGGTTTGTGGCTTTGGGGAATTTAGGGATCACGTCGAGTAGAGAATCAGATCAAGCCGGCACGCGTAGACGATCCGGCGGGGAAGGGTGCGTGACCCGCCCTGACGCCGTTCCGCTTCGGACGAGTCTGAAACAGGGGAAACGGCAAAAACCTGTGCCGCACCACGATCCCGCCTTAGCACTGTCGCAAGACTAGCACGGAGAGCTCGCTCACGCATCATCAGAAGCGGTCTGAGGCACAAGACCGAGCCTTGCCCAAGACTCGCGGATTTGGATTTCCCCACAAATCGTACCCGTTAGCCGCGGATTAAAACTACAGGTTGAACCCGATAGCGTCATATTGGGAGGTGGCTATTCTGGAATGTGGCTGAGACAAAAGATGGTCCCTGTTGCACGGGGTCAGGAGGTAACAAATGCTTTATTGGGCAATCGTGTTTTTGATCATAGCGCTCGTGGCTGCGTTCCTCGGATTCGTCGGGGTAGCGACCGCGGCCGCTGGAATCGCTAAAATTCTGTTCTACATTTTCCTGGTCATTTTTCTTGTGACCCTAATCATGGGACTCGGTCGCAGCGGTAACCGGGTGTAACGGTTTGCTGAAGAATTCACGTTTCGTCTGAGGCGTCCTTTCATCGGGGCCGTGCGTTCTTCGAAAGAAGACGCTCCTTGTAGAGACCGGACGTCGAAAGGCGGGTTTTTCAGCAAACTGGGAATGCGAAAAGTCGTTGTATTCTGCGGAAATCCAACGGCCTGGATGGCCCATTCTTCGAGGACCATGCTTTACACATATCCTCTGGTCGCCCTACATGAATCATCCGATAGTACAGTCGGCGAAGACAAACTATAAAAACGGGTAAGCGGCACCAATGCAAAGGAAAGGGGAATCATCATGCGGAACAGTGGAAAAATGAAGTCCGCCAAGGACTGGGTGCGCCTGGCTGCCAAATTGGGTGTGCTTTTCACGGAGCCGAGAGTCCGGAACGCGATTGCCGACCGGCTCAAGGACCGAATGGACGATGTTGCCGATACGGTGACGAGCAAGTATGAAGACGCTGTCGATCGTCTGGAATCCGCCGCTGCAGCTCTTCACGGCAGAAGTTATTGGCCATCACGAGCGGCTGGCTTTTTACTAGGAATTGGCGTCGGAGCAGGAATGGGAATTCTGTTGGCACCTGCACCCGGTAGTGAGACGCGCCAGGCCGTCCGCGATAAAGCGGTCGACGTGAAGAACAAGGTGGTTGAATCCGCTGCGACCGCTACGGGCAAGATGCGCCAGGCAGTCACAAAGATGCCATCTACTGGCACCCAAGGTTGAATCGTCGGGAGAAAACCACGAACCGGATTTCACCAGGGGTTTGCTGACCGAAACGACTCGAAATAACTTGTAGGCGCCGAGACAAGGTTTTCCCGGTGAGGCCAGCTCACGACTCCCGTCTTTTGCCCGCCGGAACAGGGGTTGGATATGCTGGCGGGCGCTTTCCGCCTCAAATAGCTTTCGCTCCCGACGCCAAACTGAACGCACGTCCCACTACAGCATCTACCCTATTTCATCCCGACGGCGGCGCTGTAGAGTAGCAGCTCGGGGATTCGGTCAAGCTCGGGAGCGATTGCAGAGTCTGTAGTACCTGCCTCACGCACGGTTAGCTCCCCTGCATCCGAACTAGCCGTCTGTTCTGCAATGCAGAATTTGGAGATGCGATCCATGGCAGTCAGCACACCAGCCGCCTACGGAATGTACCCCCACGACGTGGAGCTTCACCAGGTCGTCCAGACGCTGAACCAATCCGGAATCGGCAAGGAAGACATCTGCATGATGGTGTCGCCCAGCCACCCCTTCGCCACTATTGTCCGCGAGGCGAATAATCTCAGTGCCGAGCCCAGAGCGAGCGCCACTGCAGCGGGGTTGATCGGCTGGTTTATGAAATTCGGCGCGGTGATGATCCCGACGGTCGGTTTATACATCCGCTCCCACGCGTTCCTTCACGCTCTCGGCGTGAGGAAGGATTCTCCCGCTCTGCGTGGCAATTCGAGAACGCTGGTCGGATTGGGATTTTCTGAGAGTGACGCCCTGCGATTTGAACGCCAGCTCCGCGAAATGGGGGTGTTGATCTATGTGGCGTGCTCGGAAAGTGAAAAGACGACACGCGCAATAGAGCTGCTCCGGCGCACAGGGGCGCGCGAAACCGCCACGGTGGAAAAAGAAGTAGCTCTTGAAGCCGTTGCCTAGAAAAGCGTCCTTAAGGTATTGACCTGACAATTATCGATACCCTAAGTCCAGCGCCAGCGTCGGGCACCGCACATTGCGGGCTATCTTCCTCCGATGCCAATTTTTCCGCTCTCTCTACAGTAAAGACCCTAGAGTCAGTCTACAGTTCTTCATGATATCAATCGACTCTAGTCCGTGAATTCCTGTAGGTTCACATTCAACATGTTTCAGACCGACCCGGATTTCGGTGGTGTGTCTGTCGGTAGCCCTCTGCTGAGGAGTCCCAGCAAATTCGCCAGTTTTCGATGTTGGAGCCGATTGGTTCGCGGTGCCGCGGCGCTGGCAGGCGGCACAAAGCGCCAAGCGATGAAAGGGTTCTTTACACGGCTGGATGCTCCCTTTGTCTAGGAGACCATGATGAAGAAAAATAACCGAGATGCGGCGATGGTGGTTACCAACGGCGAACCCGCTGCAAATCAGACCAACGAGAGCAACCAGAATAACGGGAATTCTGTTCATGCTGCCGAGTCCGTTCCGGTTGACCTTAGAGTGATCCTGGCCGGCCTGCAGACGGTGCGGGACGGTGACTTCTCAGTCAGGCTCCCGGGCTCATGGACCGGACTGCCAGGGAAGATTGCTGATACCTTCAATTCCATTGTTGCTGCGAACCAACAAATGGCACAGGAGTTGAGGCGCGTTGGGCAGGTGGTGGGCAAGGAAGGGAGGACACGCGAGCGCACCCGCTTTCATGAAGCTCGGGGTGCATGGGGCGACATCGAAGTGTCGGTAAACTCGCTCGTAGAGGATCTACTTCGCCCGACCGCCGAGGTTACCCGTGCCATCGCTGCCGTAGCTCAGGGAAATCTGACCCAAACCGTTCGCTTGGACGTGGACGGAAGGCCACTGGAAGGCGAATTCCTGCGCTCCGCCAACATTGTCAACACCATGATTCAGCAGCTCGGCGTTTTCACCGCCGAGGTGACGCGCGTTGCGCGCGAGGTCGGCACCGACGGCAAGCTGGGAGGTCAAGCAGTGGTGCCCGGCGTTGCGGGTACCTGGAAAGACCTGACGGATTCGGTCAACTCGATGGCCAGCAACCTCACCGGTCAAGTGCGCAACATTGCTGAAGTCGCTACAGCTGTTGCCAGCGGCGATCTCTCCCGCAAAATTACCGTCGATGTGCGCGGCGAAATTCTCCAACTTAAAGAAGCCATCAACACGATGGTGGACCAGCTGCGCTCGTTTGCGTCCGAAGTAACGCGCGTCGCTCGTGAAGTAGGTACTGACGGAAAGCTGGGCGGCCAGGCCGTGGTTGTGGGCGTAGCCGGTACGTGGAAAGATCTCACCGACTCGGTTAACGCGATGGCCGGCAACTTGACGGCCCAGGTCCGCAATATTGCCGAGGTGACCACCGCCGTTGCCCGAGGCGATTTATCCCGCAAGATCACCGTCGATGTTAAGGGCGAAATCCTCGAACTCAAGGACACCATCAACACGATGGTGGATCAGCTCAACGCGTTCGCCGGTGAAGTCACGCGCGTGGCGCGCGAAGTGGGTACCGAAGGAAAGCTCGGCGGCCAGGCGCAAGTACCCGGAGTTGGCGGCACTTGGAAGGACCTGACGGACAATGTCAATTTCATGGCCAGCAATCTCACCGGCCAGGTGCGAAACATCGCTGAGGTGGCGACGGCCATCGCTACCGGCGATCTCTCGCGCAAGATCACGGTGGACGTGCGCGGCGAGATTTTGCAGCTTAAAGAAACGCTGAACACGATGGTGGATCAACTCAACCGTTTCGCCGGCGAAGTGACGCGCGTGGCGCGCGAAGTCGGCACCGAAGGTCGTCTGGGAGGACAAGCCAACGTGCCTGGCGTCGCCGGCACCTGGAAGGATCTTACCGACTCGGTCAACTCGATGGCCGGCAATCTCACCGGTCAAGTGCGTAACATCGCCGAGGTCACCACGGCCGTCGCCCGCGGCGATTTGTCACGCAAGATCACGGTAGATGTGAAAGGCGAAATTCTCGAACTTAAGAACACCATCAATACGATGGTCGACCAGCTCAACGCATTTGCTGCTGAAGTGACCCGCGTGGCCCGCGAAGTCGGAACCGACGGAAAGCTCGGCGGACAGGCGCAGGTGCCCGGAGTCGCCGGAACCTGGAAAGATCTCACCGACAATGTGAACGTCATGGCCTCCAACCTCACTGAACAGGTACGCGGTATCGTGAAAGTGGTG
>DATFVD010000370.1:0-13990 GCA_035260505.1 Terriglobales bacterium | reverse complement strand
CAGACCTGGCAGCAGATACCGATTGGCAAGTTGCCAGAGTTTCATCCGGCGCAGCCGAAGCGGATCGAGTTGCCGAATGGCATGGTGGTTTTTCTTCAGGAGGACCACGAGTTGCCGATGATTGACGGCACCGCTCGCATTCGCGGCGGCGAGCGCTCGGTTCCGGCGAACAAGGCGGGGCTAACCGAGATTTATGGTGAAGTGTGGCGCACGGGCGGCACCAAGAACCAGACCGGCGATCAACTGGACGACTTTCTGGAACAGCGCGCCGCCAAGGTCGAGACCGGCGGAGGGGGCGACTCAACGACCGTTAGCTGGTCGTGTCTGAAGGAAGATTTCACCGACGTCTTTCGCGCGTTCGAAGATGTGCTGAAGAATCCGGAATTCCGCGCCGACAAAATTGGAATCGCGCAGAAGGGATTGTACGACGGCATCTCGAGGCGCAATGACGACCCCGGGCAGATCGCGGGACGGGAAGCGGCGAAGCTGGCGTATGGCGCAAACAATCCGTATGCGCGGGTGCCGGAGTATGCAACCGTGGCGGCAATCACGCGTCAGGATCTGGTCGAGTGGCACGACAATCACGTTCATCCGAACAACATCATTCTCGGCATAGTCGGCGACTTCGACCCGGCGAAGATGGAAGCTCGTCTGCGCGAGGCATTTGCATCATGGCCTAAGGGTCAGGCCGCGAATAAGGCGGAGATCAAGCCAGAACCTGCCAAACCGGGATATTACGAGGTCAACAAAACCGACGTGAATCAAAGCAACATCCATATGGTTGGGCTGGGCATTACACGCAAGAATCCCGATTACTTCGCGGTCTCGGTATTCAACGAAGCTTTCGGTGGAGGATTTTCGTCGCGCCTGTTTGGCGACATTCGAACCACCAAAGGACTCGCCTATGCGGTGGGTGGAGGAGTGGGCGCAGGCTGGGATCATCCTGGGATGCTGCGGCTGATGGTGAGTACCAAGAGCAAGACTACGATCGAATCCATTCAGGCGCTCGATGAGGAGATCGCCGACCTCGGCAAGCGTCCCATCAACGATGAGGAAATCAAACGCGCCAAAGATTCCATTCTGAATTCTTTTGTATTCCGTTTCGATTCACCGGCGAAGGTTCTGCAGGAAAAAATGGCTTACGAATTTTACGGCTATCCGCTGGATTTTCTGGAGAACTTTCAGAGAGGCATCGAAAAAGTTACGAAAGAAGACGTAGCGCGGGTGGCGGCGAAGTACATCCACCGCGAGCAGATGTCGGTGCTGGTGGTCGGCAACGTCGGCGAATTCGACAAGCCATTGTCGTCGCTCGGGACGGTGAACAAACTGGATATTGCGATTCCGCCACCGCCGCCGGGGCTGATGCCGGAACAGGGTGAGCATCCGTAAGCGGCTACGCCAGTGTAGAACCGCGTCCGCGCCCGGGTGGACGCTCGGCTGAAACCGGCTTGTTAGGGCTATTGGGCCAAACCGACGCGGCGGACCAAGTCGACAAAGCGGGGGTCCTTGCGCACGGGATCAAAGAAGGGGTGTACTTTAAGGAACTGCAGGATGTTGGACTTCTCTTGGTAGGCTTTCTCGAACCAGACAAACGCCTGCTCCTTATCGTCGAGTCCCAAGTAAGCATTCACGAAGGCAGCAGTCGGAACATAGCTTGTCTTCTGACGTCGTTTCAATTCCTCAAGTAGCCGGAGTGCGTCCGCGCGCCGGCCGGCGTGGGCGTAGGCCCTGATCAGTATACCCATGACTCCAGCGCTACGGTCCGAAACCGAAAGTGCCTTCTCCAGAACCGGGATTGCTTCTTCGGCTTGGCCATTGGCAATGAGCGCGAATCCAAGAAACCAGAGGGCGCCTGTATGATCCGGGAATACTGCCAGTACACTGCGCAACTCATGTATCGCTTCTTCGTAGCGGTGGGACTGGAACAGGATCCACCCAATTTTGACGCCGGAAACCGCAAGCGGGTCGTGCTCACGGGCACGTCGAGCCCAGGCCAGCGCCTCCTCTGGACGCCCCTGACTTAGCAGCCAATCAGCGAATCCGTTCTGCGCAACGGCATCATTTGGGTTCAAGTCGAGGGCACGCCGGAATTCAGCCTCGGCCTCGGCCCACTGCCACTGGTTTTTTTCGATGTTTGCAAGCAGCACATGCGCTTCGGCCAGTTCCGGATCCAGTTCCAGTGCTTTACGGGCTGCGATCTCCACCTTCGGGCGGAACTCGGCCGGGCGACCGCCCATAAAAACTGTGCTGAGTTCTGTATCGGCGGCTGCGAGGCCGACGTATGCAGGCGCAAACGTCGGGTCTCTCCTGATGGCCTCCTCGAAACGACCGATACCCTCTTCTAAGCCAGCTTTGTTGTTTTTGTCTAAGGCGAACACACCTTTAAGATAGCTCTCGTAAACTTCAGGTGAGACAGAACGCACTGCGGTAAGCCTGCTATGTTCCTGCCCCGTCACCGTAACTTCCACTTTTCGCGCGATGGATTGCGCCACTTCACTCTGGAGAGCGAGTGCGCCCCGCAACTCGCGGTCATAGGTCTCAGACCAAAAGTGTGCGTCGGTCGCGCCGCGAATCAACTGGGCAGTGACGCGAATCCGACTCCCGTCTCGTATGACGGATCCTTCGACTAGAGCATCCACCTGGAGCGCTCGGGCAATCTCCGGTACCGAGAGCTGGGTGTCTTTGAAGTGCATCGCCGACGTCCGTGAGATGACGCGCAGATCGTGGATGCTCGAGAGTCGTCCGATGATCGCCTCGGTCATGCCGTCGGCAAGGTATTCCTGAGTTGGATCGCCCGACAAGTTTTTGAAAGGCAGCACCGCCAGCGACGTGATTTTTGGCTGGGTCGCAGCTGTGCGGGGGCTGCGGGTCATCAGGAAGGTGAGGGCTAGCAGGGCGAGTACAACCACTCCACCCAGAACTAGCCAGCGAGCTGTACGCGACGTTCTCCCCGATGCGTGGTCACCTTTCGCATCGACTGGTGTCTCTGCCGTTGCCTCTTTTTCTTCCTCTTCCAAACGCAGTCTGCGGCTTTGCACCCAGGCATCGAGTTCGGAACTGAAGGCGTAGACCGAGCCGATCCGGTCATGCTGATGACGGTGGACGGGCATTCCCTCCCGCTTCTCCCACCGCTGGACGGTGGTCACGTCGCGGCTGAGGTAGGCGGCGATTTCCTTCCAGGAATCCAGGCGGTCTTCGGGCGTTCTGACGGATGGCTGTGTTCCAGAGACTGATTCGGCCATCGCGCCTCCTGGGATTGGTCCGCAGGATTGCGGGCCGGGGAACCTGATTGTAGCCTGCCCGGTCGTGGACGGCAAAGCGCGGTATTCGACGGTAAGTGGAGAAATGGCCGCAATTCCGCGCATTGCCGTTTGACGGCGCCCACCAAGGTGTCCGATTGTGACCGTGCGCCTCTGTTCCCCGGGATGCCAACAAGAATATTCAGGAGGGTAGATATGCGACGAAACTTAGTGTGGTTCGTGTTGAGTGCCGGGATGATGGTCACGGCCCTCTTTCATGCAACACCTGCCATGGCGACCGACCCTATCGGGTTCACTAGTACAACGATCGCCAAGGGCAGGTTCGCCCCAATCGATGTCAGTAGCTACTTCATTTCCGACAAAGGGAAACTTTGGTGGTCGTCGCAGAAGACGATTGGAAAATCAGACGGGTATGTCTTGAATAATGTTTGGCAGCCGGGAGGAAGCACCGGGTGGCACACGCACCTGAGTCATACGCTAATCATCGTCACAGCAGGAGCCGTGACGCAGTATGAAGGGAATGATCCTAGTTGCACGCCGCAGGTGTACACAGCGGGAATGACGTTTGTTGATCGTGGTGGTAGCCATGTGCACATCGTCCGAAACGAAGGCACTGTCGAGGCACAAGTCGTCGCCATCCGGCTCATTCCGGCAGGTCAGCCGGGTCGGATTGACGCCGCAGACCCGGGGAATTGCCCGTTCTAACGGGACGGCTCCGCTGCGGAGAGCGATGCTTGGACGCGTGTCGAGCCCCCACGCGTCCAGAGCTCGCTGACACGGTTGTAGAGCGTGACGACAACAAGCAGGTTTCACGTTCGGCATGAGGATGAGTCTGTTTTTCCGATTTGACAGGCTTGAGTTTTGGAGTTATTGTAGGCGAACAAATGGCGAAACTGCGCCGACGCCTATGACCTCGCTCCCATTGCTTCTCGATATCGTCTTCTCCCACCCGAAGTTAATCGGTATCGCGCGGATCGCCGCCGAAGCCGAATCTTTGCGCGAGGGACACAACGTTGAATACTTTGCCCTCGGCACGCGATCGTTGCTCAGCCGGGTGGTAAGCGGACGCAATCTGCCGTTCACGTGGGCCATCAATCCTTATCGTGGATGCGAGTTTGCCTGCAAGTACTGCTACGCGCGCTATACCCACGAGTTCATGGAACTGCGGGACGGCGTGGACTTCGAACGAAAGATTTTCGTCAAGCAGCAAGCGGCGGGGCTTCTGCGATCCGAGTTGAAAAAGGTCAAGCGTGGGGAGGAGATCGCGATTGGCACGGCGACGGATCCGTATCAGCCGGCGGAGCGGCGTTTCGAGATCACGCGCGCGATCCTCGAGGAACTGGCGCGGCACTCCGGTCTGACGATTGGAATTGTGACCAAGTCGAACATGGTCACGCGCGATGTCGAGATTCTGCGGCGGGTGGGTGAGCACAACCGGATCTGCGTGAATATGACCGTGACCACGGTTGATGTGGAACTGGCACGCAAACTGGAGCCGCGGGCGCCGCGGCCCGATCTGCGGCTGGAGGCAGTTCGCCAGTTGAATCTTGCGGGCGTCGACGCGGGCGTAATTTGCGCACCGGTGCTGCCGGAGATCACGGATCGGCCACGCGACCTTGAGGCTTTGGTAAAAGCCGCGAGCGAAGCGGGCGCGAAGTGGATCTTTGCCAATCCGCTTTTCCTCAAGCCTTGCTCGGCGGCTGTGTTCCTGCCGTTTCTCGAAGAGAACTTCCCTGACTTGGTGGAGCTTTACCGGACGCGTTATGCTGAGCGGGCATTTCTGCCGAAGGGATTTGGGCAGCGCTTGTCGCAGTTGATGGCGGCGTTTCGGCGAAAGTATGGCATGGGGAACGAGCATAAGCACAGCGGTCGTAGCGTGCATTCCGAGGTCGAGCAGATGAAGTTGTTTTGAGTGTCTCGCGATTCGAAACTCACGCCCGGCTCTCCACCAACAACTCCGCCAGCCTATAATGTTTGCTCCGCCATGGCCTTCCCTGAACGCGCTGCTCCCCAACAATCCCGGTTCAAGGACGACGCTCGGAACTTCTGGCATCGTGTGAGCGAAGGGCTGGCTCTGAACCAGCTCTGGTCGCAGTTTGAAAAAGACGCGCGCTCAAGCTACCGGCTCTACTCGGCGGGGCTTGACGCCGCGCCGGCGGAACCTTCCAGAATTCGGCGCGGCTGGCAAATGGCGAAGGCGCTGTTCTGGGCGATCCTGGAAAAGCTGACCCCGGCGCGGCGCGTGCTGCTGCTGGCGGCGTTGATTCTGCTGTTCTTTTCTTCTGGCGGATTTTCTTACACAGGCCGCTCCGGCCATGTCGAGGTCTTTGCGTTTGACTTGCATGTGTTGGGCGGCGTGCTGATGTTCGTTGTCCTGCTGCTGGAGCTGGCGGATCGGGTGGTGATGAAGCGCGACCTCGAAATCGCCAAGGACATTCAGGCGTGGTTATTACCGGGCGCACCACTGCAGATTCCGGGATACCAGATTGCTTATGCAACGCGTCCGGCGAACACGGTGGCGGGCGACTACTACGATGTGATCCTGCGGCCGGGGCGGGAGCCGAGCGCCGACCGCATTTTGTTTGTGGTGGCGGATGTGGCGGGAAAGAGTATTCCGGCGGCGATGCTGATGGCGACTTTCCAGGCTAGTCTGCGAACATTGTCGACGAGCGGGGTTGCGCTGGCGGAACTGGTGACCGGTATAAACCACTATGCCTGTTCGAACAGCCAGGGCGGAGTTCGCTTCACGACCGCTTTTTTTGCCGAGCTCGAGCCAGCTACCGGAAACGTGGCGTATGTCAACGCGGGGCATAACGTTCCGATTCTGCGGAAGAATTCGGGCGCGATCGAGCGGCTGGAGTCGGGAGGCATCCCAATCGGAATTCTTGCGGAATCGGCTTACCAGATGGGTACGACTCGTCTGGAGGGCGGAGACTGGCTGGTAATTTTTACGGATGGGGTCGTCGAGGCCGTCAATCAAAAAGACATGGAATACGGCGAAGCGGAATTGATAGCAGTGGTGAATCGCGGATCGGGCGTAACTCCAGCGGAACTGCTGCGAACCTTACTGGTGGAATTGGATCGGCATGTTGGGAACACCCCGCAGCATGATGACATCACTTGTTTGCTGCTGAAGCGAACCTAGGTCTAGCCTGGTTCTACCGCCGAGACGCCGAGTGCGCCGAGAAAAATCAGGATATGTCACAACTATGACGAGAGGTGGCGCTTGCTCAAACAGATCGTAGTCGTCATTCTCTTCTGCGGTTCTCTTGCTACTCAAATTAAGGATCCAGAGCGTAAGGTTGACGGAAATGTGATCACCTCCGAGCGTGAGCCCAAGATCCGCATCCGGATGCCGAAATCAGTGCAGTACGTTGGCGCGGACCGATGGGCGCTCTATGGCATAGCGGATTGTGAACTGCACGCCTTCGTCGAGGCAGATAGCCGGAAAAATGTTGAGCGGCTCTATTGGATACAGTTTGAAGGCTACCTTCCAACAAAGCCAGAGTTGAAACATACATATGATTCGCCGCAGCACGCGCAGATCGGCGGACTGGATTTCTATGTGGACACCTGGGTCCGGCCTAACGATGCCGCGATAGAAAAGGGTTCCGACCGTGAGCATATCGAGACGCTTATCCAGGGAAAAGGGTACAAGATGCCGGCGGGAATGATGTATGTGCGTCTTGTGCATCTGTTGGATGACCGGAAACGCAAAGAGTTGATGATCATCTATGGCGAAGACTTATCCGATACCGGATATACCGCAGCCGAGTTGCGGGGTGGAGGCAAAGCATACTCCCGGTGGCCGACGATTGAAGAGGAGTTGGTCGCACGGGCAGAAAAGAGAATCATGATTGAGGAATCCGCCCACCCGTGATCGAAGAAATGTGCCCGCTTCGCAGCGAGCTTTTCTCGGTCTGGGGTTGCCCTTCATTTGCAGCGCCGACTACAACGGCTTCAAGCCCGCAAAGGAGAGCACCTGTGCTGCCGCGATTTGAGCCTGGTCCAGGTCCGGCGAAATTTTCCGGACTTGCGATGAAATGGAGTCGGCCTCGGCAGGACGACCGGCGTGTCGCAGAGCTTGCGCGAAGAGAAGGAAATTGACATCGTTGGGATCGATTTTTACGGCATGGGCTAACTGCGCGACTGCCACATCGGGCTGTTCCTGACGCAAGGCGAGAATGCCCAAACCCGTCAACGCCATTCCATTTTCCGGGCTCAGGCGCAGAGCGTTTTGGTAACTCGTGGCGGCTTGATCGTAGTTGCGCAACTGCAAGTAAGCTAGGCCGATCTCGCTCCAGGCGACGGCCTGAGCCTTCGGATCGGCGGAGTTGCGCAGAACCGAATTGCATTCCTCGATCGCGTCCTGCGCACGTCCGATACGCAATTCGTAGAAGGCGAGGGCGAGAACCTGGTCAGACGGATATTTGTGCAGATCGGTGGCCGCCCGAAAGTGAACGATTGCCTCTTCGTTCCGTCCCTGCTTGGCCAACGCGAGGGCAAGATTGTTGTGCGCCATGTAATTTCGTTCAGTGACGCTCAATGTATAGCGCCAAAGAGTTTCATCGTCGCGCCAGTAAGCGAGCTGGCGATAGGTGAGACATCCCAGAATGAAAACGGTAAAAACAGCGGCACCGGCGCGCCATACATTTACATTGGGGACTCGCCAGCTGGAGGCGACTACATTAAAGCTCCACACGATCGCTACAAACAAACCGATAAAGGGAATGTAGGCGTATCGGTCGGCCATCGATTGCTCGCCCACGGTTATAATGCCGATCATTGGGACCAGGGTCCCTAGAAACCAGAACCAGCCGAAGGTTAGGTAGCGGCGGTCGCGCCAGTGAACCGCGAGCATCGAGAGCGCGATCAGCAGCATCACGGAGCCCACGACCTCCCAAGCGGGCAGCGAATTCCCTTGACGCGGATACATGGGATTGAGCCGGGACGGCCACAAGGCTTTCCCGATATAGCGCGCATAGGAGACAAAAACATTTTCTAAACGCGCCGACACTGAAACCTCTGTAACCGTCCGAACCGCATTTCCAGCGCGCTGGGCGAAAATGGTCACCACCGAATCCGCAGCGGCGAGAATGAAGAGAGGCGTCTTTTCCCACACCAGCGAGGCGAAGGAACGAGGCGCGACAGGTGCACCGCCAGATGCGGATGCCGCGCCCATTCGCTGCAGTGGCCAGTAGTCCCAAAGCAGGAGCACGAACGGGAGAGTGACGATCTGCGGCTTTACCATCAAGCCCAGAGCAAACAAAATGTTTACCGCCAGATAAAGATAACGTTTTCCGGTGCGCGCATACCGATCATAAGCATGGAGCGCGAGCAAGAAGAAAAGCATGCTGAGCACGTTCTTGCGCTCGGCAGCCCAAGCTACTGACTCAACATTGACCGGGTGCAGTGCAAACAGCGCACCCACTACAAGACTCGGCCAGGTAAGTCCGGTCGCCCGCCATAGAAGAAGAAACAGCAGCACGGTATTGATCACGTGCAGCAAAAGATTGGTGTAGTGGTGGCCAGTGGGATTGAGATGAAAGAACTGGCAGTCCAAGGCATGAGACAACCAGGTCAACGGATGCCAGTTTCCGTCCTGAAAAGTGGTGAACGACCACTTCACGGTGTCCCAGGTCAGTCCGGTCTGAACCCGTGAATTTTTCAAAATATAGGACGAGTCATCAAAGGCAATGAACTGGTTATGGGTGACGGGATTGTAGAAAGCGAGGGTGGCCGCCACCAAGACGAGACCGTAGATGACGACGCGCATTTCGCGGGACGCGGACATGCTTGTAGTCGAAGACGAAGCCATTGACCGATTGACCGAAGGTTCGGCCGGAGGTTCGCTCCTGGATCGACAATATCGCGACCCTCCTTGCCTAAGCCGATTTTAACGCGAGGTTGTACTGACTAAGACGATTCCGGATAGGCAGCGACCAATCCGCGGTACTAGTCCTACCGTCACTGCCAGCGCCAGCATGAGCTCGCGGTACATGCGGCGGAAGGCGTGCAAGCCCGTTTCTTGTTTTCACGTCGTAGCGGCCACCGAGGTAGGGGCGGGGGTGAAGATTTTTCGGGAACGATTTCGCAGATACCGACATCTGCGAGCTGAATCTCGTTGCTGGAAGGCGAAGCTTTGCAGGCAGCTTCGCTTCCCGGGTCCGCGTTGGAATCCTGCCTTGGTGCTTAAACCTTTCGGAGTGGATTTTTTCGACGCAAGGAAAGTGGGGAGCCAGCGTTCCCAGAATGGGAGTTGTGGCTTCTGACGGGCGGTTTGAGAGCGCGATGGAGATCAGTGGTGACTGGCAAAATTTGTCAATCCGGGTCTCTGAAAGTGTCATACTTAGGAGAATAGGGGCTGACTGAAGAGGTGACTATCCCGCAGAAGGGTACTGAAAACGTTGAGTTTCGGACCAGAAGGACATCTGACTTCCGTCACTTGGGTCTCTGGCCCTCAGAGTGCGATAGTACATGCGAGTTGGTCATCCAACCAAAACAGTCAAATGGAGACGAGGACAATATAAATGCGGAAACAAAAGGGCTTCTCACTGATCGAATTGCTGATTGTGGTGGCGATCATCCTGATCATCGCCGCGATTGCTATCCCGAACCTGCTGCGTGCGCGTATTGCAGCGAACGAGTCGTCCGCCGTGGCGTCGATTCGCACCTTGAACACAGCACAGATTTCTTACAACTCCGCCTACCCCACAGTGGGCTTTGCGGCTACGCTGGGCGCCCTGTCGGGCACGAGCTGTGCACCGCCTAGCTCAACCGGCGCTTGCTTGATTGATCAGGCGCTGTCTGGTGGCACCAAGAGCGGCTATCTGTTCGCGATGGCTGTTACCACGGTTGGCTCACTGAACTCTGGCTATCAGGCGTCCGCTTCACCGCAGACTCCGAACCAGACGGGCGTGCGCTACTTCTGCTCGTTCGAAGACGCTGTAGTGCGCTCCGGTGCGGCATCGTTGGCCGGTTCGGCGTGCGTTGGTACCGTTAGCCCGCTGCAATAACTTCGGGTTGGCAAAGTACCTGGGGGAGGGTACAAGCCGGGAAAGAGCAGAGGAGAAATCCTCTGCTTTTTCTATTTGTGGAGGGTTGTCTCCTGGCGGGCCACAACTGCAGAGCCCCGGAAGTCGACTGACACAAAATGTCATTTCCCGAGCGTAGAAATGACGAAAGCGACAAACGAGCGGGACCGGCCGCGAATTGGATCGCATTCCCAACCACTTACGGTCCCGCCGACGATCTGAGTCCGGCATGCAAAATGCAACAGAGTAATTGGAACTGATCGGATGTGCTTATTCGGGATCGTCATCCGGGATCGTCATCCGGGATCAGGGAGATGCGATGCGAAGGAACAGAAGCAACGGAAGGACCGAAGGATTTTCGCTCATTGAACTGTTGATCGTGGTGGCCATCATTCTGATCATCGCGGCGATTGCAATACCCAGTTTTCTGCATTCGCGCATGGCGGCCAACGAATCGGCGGCAGTGGCGGCGATCCGAAGCTTGAACACGGCGCAGATCTCGTACAACTCGGCGTATCCGACGGTGGGTTACGCAGCTACCCTGGGAGCTTTGGCCGGTACCTCCTGCAGTCCGCCGAGTTCGACCGGCGCGTGCCTGATTGATACGGTATTGGCTGGGGGCGTAAGGAACGGATACTCCTTCACCCTGACCAATGTGACCGGTACCCCGAACTCGACCTACACTGTGATTGCTGGCCCGGTGAATCAGAACTATTCGGGAGTCCGCTATTTCTGCTCCTACAATGATGCGGTGGTACGTTTCAGCATGACGAACATCGCGACCTGCGACAACTCAATCGCTCCGCAACAGTAGTGTCGAGCAGGCTTTGAATTCTGGTGGACCAGCCCTGATCCGAGCGGGCGGTTTACCTTCGTAACCGCCCGATCAGCCAGATATCCCCAACCGCGCAAGCATTGCTTATAATTCTCTTCAGCGACTCCATATCAAATTCCACGCAAGGGGCTTGGCATTGCGCGCATAGCCATGGCAGCGATTGAAATTCTCGACCTGGAAAAAACCTATCTAGTCGGATTCTGGCGCAAACGTCCGAAACTTGCGCTGCGTCCGCTCCGCTTGACGATTAAAGAGGGAGAGGTGTTCGGCTTCCTTGGACCGAATGGCGCGGGCAAGACCACTACTCTCAAGCTCCTGATGGGGCTGGTGCTCCCCACGGCCGGAAGCGCGCGGATTCTGGGGATGGAGATGGATGATCCGCGGGTGAAATCGCAGATTGGATTTCTGCCTGAGCAACCCTACTTCTACGACCATCTGAGCGCGCGCGAACTGCTCAACTATTATGCGCAGCTTTCTGGAGTCCCGGCAAAAGGGCGCTCGGCCCGGGTGGAGCAGATGCTGGCGCGGGTGGGATTGAGCGATTCGGCGGGGGTACAGTTGCGAAAGTTCTCCAAGGGCATGTTGCAGCGGGTAGGACTGGCGCAGGCGATCCTGCACGACCCGAAGCTGGTGTTTCTGGATGAACCGATGTCGGGACTGGACCCGATGGGGCGGCGCGAGGTTCGGGACCTGATCCAGCAGTTGCGGCACGAAGGCAAAACGGTTTTCTTTTCGACGCACATTCTGTCGGATGCGGAAGCGCTTTGTGACCGGGTGGGGGTCATCCACCAGGGCGAGTTGCGCGGAGTGGGAGCGGTAGCGGACCTGACTTCGCAGGCTCAAGGCAAAGTCGAGATTATTTTCTACGCACAGAAAGTGCCGGCGGGCTTGACGAGCCTCGGAGCGGAGGCCAGCGTCAGTGGCGACATGGTGAATGCGGTATTGCCGGAAGAGCAGCAGGACGCGGCGCTGGAAGTGCTGCGGCGCGAGCGCATCAAATTGATTTCGCTGACGCCGGTGCGCGTTTCGCTCGAGGAATACTACATCCAGAAACTGCGGCCCACCGAAGGACGGAATGAGGACGGCCGGAAAGAAGAAAACCGGAAGGGGGTGGGCGTATGAACGCCGGGGAGATGAATTCGGGGAGTGCAAACTCTCGAATCGGTTATATCGCCTTCAACACTTTTCGCGAGGCGGTGCGCGACCGGGTTCTGTACAACCTGATCGCGTTTGCGCTGCTGATTTCCGGGGCGGCGATTCTGGTGGGGGAAATTTCGATCGACATCGAGCGGCTCGTCGTAGTGAACCTGGGGCTGACGGCCGTGTCGCTGTTCGGAGTGGTGATCGCCATCTTCATCGGGATCGGACTGGTTTCGAAAGAGATCGACAAACGGACACTGTACACGGTGCTATCGCGACCGGTTCGCCGGTGGGAGTTCATCGTGGGGAAGTTCTTTGGGCTCACCGGAACCCTGGTGGTGAACACATTCCTGATGGCGATCGGCGTGCTTCTGGCGTTGCTCTATGTGGCTCACCATTTCGAGAAGATGGACGCGTGGGTGCTGGTTGCGTTGTACTTCATCGTGTTGCAGTTTCTGATTGTGTGCGCGCTGGCCCTGTTTTTCTCGTCCTTTTCGACGCCGCTTATGTCGGCGGTCTTCACCTTTGCCCTATTCGTGATCGGAAGTCTGGCAGAAGATCTGCGTGGCTTTGCCAGAATTACGCCGGGGGTCGGGGGCTGGATGGCGACGGCCGTAGCCTATCTGGTGCCGAATTTTTCCGCCTTGAACGTGATCAGCCAGGTGGCACACGGCGACCCCGTGCCCGGACGCCTGATTCTCTATAACACCCTATACACGTTCCTATATTCGGCGATGGCTATCTCGGGAGCGGTGCTGATCTTCCAGCGCAGGAATCTGAAATGAGCCGGATTCTAAAATGAGAATGACGGCGACGCGGCGCGTGAACCTGGTGGCAACGGCGGTGCTGCTATTTTCAATGGCCGGCGGAATGGCGATGCTCTACGCCATTGACCATACGCAGCGGCAATCGACAGCGCAGCAAGCGCTCTACCTGCGGTCTTCCAGAGTGCTGCGACGCTTGAGTCTCGGCTACACCGGCTTGCTGGCAGACATCTACTGGACGCGCGCGGTGCAGTATTTCGGGGAACAGCATCACAATGGTTCCGGCGATTTCCGCCTACTGGCGCCGCTGCTCGAAGTCACCACGGAACTGGATCCAAGAATATTGCCTGCATATCAGTTTGGGGCCAACTTTCTGGCTCCGAAACCGCCGAACGGGGCGGGCTTGCCGGGGGCCGCGCTCTCACTGATGAAATACGGCATTGAACACAATCCTGAACAGTGGCGGCTCTACTATAACCTGGGATTTTTGTACTACACCGAGTTCAAGGATTACGCGAAGGCAGCGGATGCATTTGCGCAGGGAGCAAAGCTTCCTGTGCACTACGAATTTATGCCTATCCTGGCGGCCCGAATGGCGCAGCACGCGGGCGAATTCGAAACGGCGCGCATGCTGTGGTATACGACCTACCAGAGCACAAAGGAAGCGCGGATTCGGCAGAACGCAGTTGAACATTTGGTCGCCTTGCAAGTGGACGAAGACGTGACTCGGCTGGAGCAGGTTGTGGAGAAGTACCGCGAACAGAACGGACGACTGCCCGCGAGCATGGGCGATCTACAGCGCGCGGGATTTATCGGTGGCACACCTGCCGATCCGAAAGGGCGACCGTACAAGCTGATGCCGGATGGGCGAATCGAAGTGCAGGATCCAAAAAACCTTTACTTCATCACCAAGGGCCTGCCGCCGGGAGAAGCTCCGCCGCAACCGCCGAGGGAGAC
>DATFVD010000369.1:0-11855 GCA_035260505.1 Terriglobales bacterium | reverse complement strand
CTGCACTCCATGGATTCGTCCGTTTCGCTGGTCACGGTTGCTCTGGACGTATCTGATTCCCGTCATTCCCCTGGTCTTCTTGTTCGATGGAGTGGTGTCCTGCCTTCGGACATATCGGCCAGCGGAACTGCGTGAGATCGTCGACAAGCTGACAGCCAGCGAATACCAATGGGAAATCGGCGAGCTTGCGGATGGAAGGGTTCCGGTGACCTATTTGATTGGTTATCCGCGGGCATGCGTCGCGGAGAGTCATTCAATGAAGGCGACGCTGCGAAGTGATAACTAAACGCTTTTTCTCTCCATCAAGTACGACTTCGTGTAAGCCACGTAATTGTCGACGTAGCGGAGGATTGTTTCCTCGTCCTTCTTTTCCAGGCGGCGTCGGAATTTTCCCGGGGAGCCCATCCAGAGGGAGTTCGGCTCGACAATCGTCTTCTCCGGGAGCAAGGTGCCGGCGGCGATAATGGATCCCGATCCGATGACCGCGCCATTGAGGATGATGGAGCCCATGCCGATGAGGCAGCGGGCTTCGATCGTGCAGCCGTGGAGGATAGCGTTGTGGCCTACCGTGACATAGTCGCCCACGTACACGCCGTATTGTCCTTTCATGCCGTGGAGGACCGAGTTGTCCTGAATGTTCGAATAATGGCCGACGCGGATCTCCTGTACGTCGCCCCGGAGGACGGCGTTCATCCAGACGCTCGAGTGCTCGCCGATAGTGACGTCGCCGATGAGCTGGGCGGAGTCGTCGATGTAACTGGTTTCCGGGAATTGGGGAGTGACGCCTTTGTAGGAGCGGATCATGGATGTCTGATGCCCAACGCGCATTCTCAGAACTACCATTTAGGAAAAAAGTGGTGTGGCTTGTCCTGCGCGACGTGCCAACATACCATGAACGGCGGGTGGTCAAAAAGGTGTCAGGTCGCAGAGCTGGCATGAGACTAGTCCTGAGACCTCGACACAGCCGAGACTTGTCCTTATGAAGCCATCAGATTTCCGCAGGATTGCCTTGAGCCTCGAAGGCGCCGAGGAAGGCTCACACATGGGGGCGGCCGACTTCCGTGTGGGAGGCAGGATCTTTGCCACGCTGGCCTCCGAGGACAAAGGTTATGGCAACCTGATGCTCACACCGGATTTGCAATCGCAATTTGTCCAGGAGTTGCCGGAAGTTTTCCTGCCCATTCCTGGTGGATGGGGACGGATGGGGAGCACCCACCTTCGGCTGGCAAAAGCGAACGAGGACGTGCTGACCGGCGCTCTGCGCACGGCTTGGAAGCTTCGGGTGGAAAAGAATGCCGGGAAGAAAAAGCGTGCTCCGCGGCGAGGCTAATCTCGGACCTGGCGCGGAAGCCTCGCGAGCAATGCCGAAGGTGGACTTCGGCACGAAGCCCGCGTCCCCCGGCGCGGAGCGAGACGGGGCGAGCCCCGTCTCTACGCGGACGGGTTGTTACTGGAGCGGCGTCAGGGCAAGGCAGGAATCGTGGTCGGCAATGGCAGCGCCCGTCGGATCGTAATGGATTGCGCCATCTTCGGTCGAGCAGAAGCTGCGGTTGCCGCTGCCAGACATGGGCGATCCGACAGCAAAATATTCGCCGGCAGGCGCGGAACCGATGCCCGTGGAGTTGAAGGTGTATCCGCTCTTTGTGCCTGACGCGAGTACGGAGTCGATCAAGCATGCGCCGGTTTCATCGGGCGGAGCGCAATTGGTGCCGCCGAGAGCGGCGAGCGTCGGCGCAAAGCCGACGGTCGGATAGCTGCTCGCATAAGAGATCATTGCGGTATTGACAGTGCGCAGCGAGGCCACGGCGGACGCTTCGTTGGCGGTGACACGCGCCTGAAGCAGGCTCGGGATAGCAATGGCGGCGATGACCAGGATGATTGAGACGACGATCAATAACTCGATCAGCGAAAAGCCTGCTTGATTCTTATTGCGGTTTCTCATGGTGCGAACTCCTCTTGTTACTGAAGTTACTTTCTGGCTTACTCTGTTCCAGTTCACTTTTCGGTGAGGGATGCGCCCGATGCATTCCTAAAATGCAACCTCATGACCAGATTGATTGCGCATGATTATCAATTGTTTGCGATGCAAGGGGGCGATCTCCAAGTGAAAAGAGTTGCATATGGGAAGGGGATGGAGAGGGAACTCAAGAAGACGTATATCTGTGGCGGCGGGGAACGCGTGGTTACTAGTGGTGAATAGTCGCAGGTCGCGGGCAACCCCGACTGGCGAACGACCACCGACCCCCGACCAACGACCAGCTGCCGAAAAAACTGAACATATTGCAGGTACGTGCGTCACATTCTTGTGACACGCACGGTGGTATATAGATTGTCAGAGTCTCTGGAATCCCCTCCGGTTCCGCAGTCTTGGTCACGAGGGGATGTTATGTGCCGCTGCTCTGAGCCACATCTGGTTACGATTCGCAATGTTCTTCGGGGAATTGCCTCCCGGGTATTCCTCTTTCAACTCGTTCTTGCAGCTTGGGTGGCGTGGGGGCAGGATGCGTCCACGGGCGCATTGCGGGGCGTTGTATTGGACGCCCAGGGGGCGGCGATCACAACTGCGGACATAGTGGCCATCCGGGTGGAGACAGGGCTCCGCTACCATTCGGCCACCGATTCTGCGGGACGATTCGTCTTGGATCTTCTGCCGGCAGGAGATTATTCGGCGCGGGCGGAGGCGGAAGGAATGTCGCCCCAGATTTCGCCGGTGCTTCGGGTGGAAATAGGAGCGGCAACGCAATTGACGTTCAAGCTGAACGTGGCGGGACCGAAAGAAACGATCACGGTGGCCGATGCTCCGCGGATGGAGATGAATCCGAGTTCGGTATCGGCGCTGCTGGATGAGCGGGCGCTCAAAGATCTGCCTCTGAATGGCCGCAGGTTTACGGATCTGTTGTTGCTGATGCCGGGAGTTACGCAGGATCCGCGGGGATTGACATCGGGATCGAACGGAGACCTTTCGTATGGCGGAATTCGGGGATATAACAACAGCTTCCTGGTGGATGGAGGGGATGACAATAACGGCTTTTTCGCGCAAGCGTCGGGACGGTACCGCGCGCCTTACCAGTTTTCGAACGAGGTCGTCGAGGAGTTCCGCGTGTCGTCGAGCGGTTATGGAGCGGAGTCAGGGCGAGCCGGCGGCGCAGTGGTGAATGTGGTGACCAAGTCGGGAACGAATCATTGGCACGGGAGCGCGTTCTATTTTTTGCGCGACAGTTCACTTGGCGGAGCGAAACCCGCTTTTGTGGGTTTCAATCCGGGCGATCGGCAGCAACAGTTTGGAGGCACCATCGGGGGTCCCATCCAGCGCAACAAGATGTTTTTATTTGTGGGATATGATCAGCACATTTTTCATGTGCCTTCGGTAGTGCAGTTCGAGAATGGTCAAACAGTAGTGGTGCCGCAGTTAGGTACGAACCTGAAGCCGTTGGATTACGAGATCTGCGACCCCGCGATCGGGGGACAAGCTTGTGACAAGACACTGGTGTTTGCGTCGGCGGCGCAGCTTTCGACGATGGGCGGAACGTTTCGTGCGAAGTTGCTCGGAGATACCGGATTTGTGAAGGTGGATCGAGTTCTGACGCCCCATCAGCACCTTTCGGCGCGGCTGAGCACCTCCCGCTATTATGGGACGAACAATGTCTTCTTTGATCCGGCGAGTCCGATTACGAATAGTGCGATTAGCGGGAATGGGGAAGAGGACGTGGCGACCGAAAGCGCGTCGCTGGGTTTGCTGAGCGCTATTACTCCGCGGCAGACTAGCCATCTGCGAGTGCAGTTTTCGCGTGATCTGCAGCAATCGTTTTCAAATACGACAGCGGTGCGGACGAATATCTACAGTTGGCTCCAGAATTTTGGGCAGTCGTCGATATTGCCGCGCCAAACGCGGGAACACCGGTTGCATATGGCGGAGACTTTCAGTCTGAGTCACGGACGAAATCAGTGGAAGTTCGGCGGCGACGGAATGTTGACCTGGGACTACAACTACTTCCCATCGTTGTATGGAGGGGAGTATTTCTACGAGAACATTCCCGTAAATCCCTTTACGTTTGTGCCCATGCACGGGGGGCTCGTGCTGACGCCCCTACGGGCGTGGGCGCATAACGTGCCGCGATATTACGTACAGAATTTCGGGAATCCGGTGTCGCATCCGAACAGCAACGACTATGCGGGGTTCGTGCAGGATACCGTACGGTTGACGCCACACTTCACCTTGAGCCTGGGCGCGCGCTATGACGTGCAGACGTTTTCGAAGACGGGGATGGTGAGTAACCCGCTGTGGCCGGCGGCCGGGAAGATGCCGTTGCAAGAGAAGAATTTCGCCCCGCGGATAGGAATTGGTTATGCGATCGGCGACGATCGGCCGCTGATGGTGCGGGCGGGATTTGGAATCTTCTATACCCGCATTCCGCAGATTTATGAGTCGGCGGTGATGAATAACAATGGCAAGAGCAACAATTTTCTTTCCCTGGATAATACGAATTTCTACCAGCAGCAGGTATTTCCTTCCTATCCGAATGCGGCCGTTAACTGTCCGCGAGGTCCGGCCTCTTGCAACCTGCCCGACGTCTGGAAGCAGTATGCGACCAGCGACATTACGGCGTTTTCACCGGCCTTTAAAACGCCGCGGGTACAGCAGGGAAGTCTGAGTCTGGAGCGGGAACTGCCCGGCGGTGTTATGGGGACGCTGTCCTATCTGTATGTGCACGGGGTGGATATGATCCGGGCACGAGACGTGAATCTGCCGCCGCCAACTTTTTATAGTTATCCGATCTACGACCCGACCGGCACCAATTTTCAAAATGCGTTTTATGACGTGGAGTCGTTTGCGACGTGGCAGACAACTGACAGCATCAGTTGTCCGTTTCCGCCGTGTATCAACACTGTGAATCGACCGATATCGCAACTGGGCGCAATCAACCAGTTTGAGAGTGCGGCCTCGAGTATGTATCACGGAATGACGTTGTCACTGCACAAACGGATGTCTGGGGGACTCTATTTTCGTGTGGCGTATACCTGGGCGCACGCAATCGACAACGTTCAGGACGCGTTGGTGGCGGGAGCGCCGGCGACGGTGCAGAATTCGTACTCAACAAAACGTGAGCGGGCGTCAAGTGTGACGGATCAAAGGCAGCGGCTGACGATCTCAGCGATCGAGGAGCCGAATCCGTTTGAGGCTGGCCAGAAAATTCCAGCGGCAATGTTCAATCACTGGAAAATATCAGGGATCATGACCTATGGCAGCGGACGCCCGGCGAATGCGACGGTATCGGGCGATCCGAATCAGGATGGGAACGCAAGCAATGACCGTTTGTCCAAGTACGGACGCAATGCCTTTCTCGGTCCGGATTACGCGACCTTGGATCTAAGGGTGGGAAGGAAGTTGAATCTGGGCGGGCGGTATCATCTGGAGTTGACCGGGGAATCATTCAATTTGTTCAACCGCGACAATCAGAGATACGGGGTCGCCGACAGCGGCTACTATACTGCGGCGGGAAAGTTCGTTAAGTATTCACAATCCGCCGGCGGAACTTATTATCCGGCTTATTATCAACAACCTACGAATCTCATGAAGCCGACCAGTTCGTTTGCACCGCGACGGATGCAATTCTCAATGCGGTTGAGCTTTTGAGCCGGGATGAAAATTCTTTCATAATCCACTTGACTTAAGATGGCAATGCTTGCCATAACTAACGAGTCCAGTTATGACGAGTGGGGGGGTGTAGTCCGTTGGCAGAAGTTCGACTTCAAGAGGGTGAATCCCTCGAAAACGCGCTGCGGCGGTTCAAGCGGAAGGTACAAACCGAGGACATTATCAAGGAAGTAAAGCGTCACTCGTTTTACCTGAAGCCCGGCGAGAGGAAGCGAGTAAAAGAAGCGCTGGCTCGCAAGCGCAGCCGCAAGAAAGCACGTAAGGAACAGGACTAAGGAAAACGGGCCGTTCGCTAGTGGGGACGGCCCGTTCTTCGCACTCGAAATTCGCCCTCGAAAATATTTCGGATTGGAAATTGTTCGAAGGGAAGACTCGAGTTTCCCCAGGCAGTCGTCTTATCTGTAAATCAGTAACGGTAAATGAGTAACCATGCGGTGCACACCGCCTGGCGGGCCGAATCCAGGGGTCAGAATGAGGGGGATGTAAATCCCCTGCCCACGATGTGAACCGGATCCTTCCCTATTCGGGTCTCCCGTGCTGAGCAGGGACGCGGAATGGGAGCGCCTCTTCAATGGAATACCAGGATAAGATTCTAAAGTGCATCGATTGTGGCACGGATTTCGTGTTCACAGCGGGTGAACAGCTGTTCTTCCACGACAAGCAGTTCAAGAACGAACCGAAACGCTGCAAGAATTGTAAGGGCAAGCGAGTGGCAGTCCTTGGAGCTACGTCGCAGGGACACGGTCCGTCGCGCGGGCATTCGTACGCGAAGACGGAAACCCGGACGAACTGCTCGCAGTGCGGCAAAGAGACCACGGTGCCGTTCCGGCCGACACAAGGACGTCCGGTGCTGTGCCGCGAGTGCTTTCAGCACGGGCGGCAGACCGCGAGCGCCTGATTATTCTTCGAACTTTGGGAAAAATGGGCCAGCGGGATACTCATCCGGCGCGGCGGCTGGCTTCTTGCGCCTGGCACCGCGACCTGATCTCGTAGCGAACCTCCATGCGGCGATCGCGGAGCCTTCAGCCACAGCATCCAGTCGTTTAGTATTAGAACGTGGCTCGCTTCTACATAGAGAATTTCGGCTGCCGGGCTACCCAGGCGGATGGGGCCGCCCTGGAGCGACAATTTCTGGAGCGCGGACTCGATCGCGCCACGGCAGCTCGCGACGCCGAAATTGTGGTGCTGAATACCTGCACAGTGACCGAGAGCGCGGATAAGGACGCGCGCGCATCCATACGGCGATTACAGCGGGTGAATCCGGACTGCCGCATCCTTGTGACAGGCTGCTACGCGCAGCGAGCGCCGGAAGAACTGGCGGCCCTGCCGGGTGTGACGTGGGTGGTGGGTAATTCGCACAAGCACCAGGCGGCGGAGATTGCGATATCTTCTTCTTTCCCTTCGACTGGTTCATCTTCAAGTTCCGGTTTCGTCCCGCTTGGGCAACTTTCTCTGTCACACCTGTCGAACGATCAACCATTCGGGGATCAGTTTGCCAATGTGATTGTGGGCGATATTTTCGCGCATACGGAACTGCTGGCAGCTCCCGTTTTTGAAGCGGCCAACGAGCGGACACGTCCAAACCTGAAGGTGCAGGATGGATGCGACAACCGCTGTTCTTTCTGTGTGATTCCATATGTTCGCGGACAGAGTCGCTCATTGCCAAAGGAGCGCGTTATCGCGGAAGTACTGACTCTCGTGGAGGCGGGCTATCGCGAGTTAGTGATTTCGGGAATTAATTTGGGGCGGTGGGGAAGAGATCTGGTCGCTAGTCGTCGGTCGTTAGTCATTGGCGACCAAGAACCTTGGAGCGCCTCGCATTCCAGCCAGCAGCCAGAGTCGAACCCCGAACGATCAGCGACCAACGACCGAAGACAGGTTTTATCCTCCGAACGACCAACGACCATCGACCATCGACTGGAATCTCTAATTCGCGCGATTCTCGAAGAGACCTCTCTCCAGAAATTGCGGATCAGTTCCGTCGAGCCCATGGACTGGAGTGATGAGCTGATCAGTTTGGTGGCGGCGTCTGGACGGATCGCCAAACACGCGCATGTGCCGATGCAGTCGGGAAGCGATGCGGTGCTGCGGCGCATGCATCGCAAGTACCGGCCGTGGCATTACCGCGAAAAGATCCTGAAGCTCCGAGCGGCCATGCCAACCGCGGCGATCGGCGCCGACGTGATGGTGGGATTTCCGGGCGAGACGGAAGCAGAGTTCGACGAGACGAAGCGATTGATCGAAGAGCTGCCGTTCACTTATCTGCACGTCTTCACATATTCCGCGCGTCCTGGAACGCCGGCGGCGGAGCGGCCCGGGCAAGTTCCGGTCGCACTGGCTCGCGAAAGAAACCGCGTGCTGCGCGAAATTGCATCAAAGAAGAAGGCGGAGTTTATGCGGTCCCTGTTGGGTACGGTGGTCGAAGCGATCACTTTGCAATCAGGAGGCGCGGAATTCACCGGGGCGCTGACGGACAATTATCTGAAGATGAAGATCCCCGGGCATCATGAAGCGAACCACTGGATGGATGTGAAAGTCGACGGGATGAATGGCGAGATGCTAATCGGAAAGCCGGTGGTCGACCCGGTTCGGAGGTCTGCTGTGAGTGGGCCGAGTTCGAGTTCTGCAAGGAGGCCCAAGCGTCCGGCAGTGGCTCATGAGTACACGGAAGTAAACAAACGAATTGACCGACAACCCTTTACAGGCTTACGATAACTAAAATTCAGAAATTCAGAACTGCGGGAGCTTTCCGATACTCATGTCACAATCAGCGTTTCGGTCTGCGGTGTGCTGTTTACTGGCGACCCTGTTTCCGGCGCAAGTGATGCTGGCGGGAGAGACGGCATCGGCCATGTTGTACACGAATGGCGCGGCGTGGTTGAACGGGAGCGCGGTGCCGAAATCGGCAGCCGTGTTCGCAGGAGACATGCTGCAGACACGTCCTGATTCGACGGCCAGTATTCAATCGAACGGATCGAGCGTGATGGTGCTGGCTGACTCGCTTGTGAAATTTGAGGGGCTGGCCGTGGAGCTTGAGCATGGCGCAGTGCGTGTGACGACTTCGCGCGGACTGGCAGCTCGCGCCGGCGACGTGACGGTGAAACCGGCGGCCAATACCTGGACCGAGTTTCAGGTGACCGACGTGGATGGGCGCGTTCAGATCGCTGCCAACAGGGGCGACGTAACGGTGCAAGACGACAAGGGAACGACGACGGTGACACAGGGGCAACAGACCACACGCGACGATACGACTGATACGGAGAAAAAGAAGAAAAAGCGCCGGCACGGAGCCGGTGCGGCAACAGCGGCGGGTGGGGGGATCATGAGTTCGGCGCCGGTGGTTTATGGCGGACTGGGTGTCATGGCTGGGGCTGGGTTGTGGGTGTGGTTGCAGCAGGAACCTCCGGTGAGCCCGGCATGCCCGGTGAAATACTGCCCGTGATTTTGTTGCGACCGAATTCTTGCCGTAAGTGCTTCCATGAGTTCCTGCCAATGAATTTCGGACTCGGCGACTGAAGCCATGTCGCGCTACGTTTCCTACCGTGATTTCGACTGGGTCCTGATGGGCTTTGTATTGGTGATCTGCGCGCTGGGCGTACTGCAGATTCACAGTGCGACCGAGCACACGAAATTTGCGGGAGCCCACATCAGGCAAATCTACTGGGTCCTGGCCGGCGTTGGCGCGATGTTCCTGGTCAGCCTGTTGAATTATCAAGCCCTGCTCGAACAAACCCACTGGATATACGTGGCAGCCCTGGCGTCTCTCATCGCGGTGCTTCTCTTCGGACAAAAATACCTGGGAGCGCGGCGCTGGATCAAAATGCCGGCGGGCGGCCATTTTCAGCCGTCGGAGTGGGTGAAGCTGATCCTGATTCTGGCGGTGGCGAAGTACTTTGCGGATTTGCATGAACGCGAACTGTCGTGGCTGGACTTTCTGAAGGCAGGCGCAATTGTCGGTTTCCCGATGCTGATGGTGTTGGCCCAACCGGACCTGGGAACGGCCCTGACCTACCTGCCAGTGGCGATCATGGGATTATTTCTCGGTGGTCTTAGATGGAGGCAGGCGCTGATCGTCCTCGCGATCATGGGTTTGCTGGTTCCGGTGGCATGGATCAAGGTGTTGAAGCCATACCAGAAGGAACGGTTGACGAGTTTCATCAATCCGGACGCGGATCGCCAGGGCTCCGGGTATCAAGTGAATCAATCGCTCATTGCCGTTGGATCAGGCGGGATATGGGGAAGCAGCCAGGGATCGCAGACGCATTTGGCGTTTCTGCCGGTGCCCCAGACCGATTTCATTTTTGCGGCGTTTGCCGAGGAACACGGGTTTGTAGGAGCTCTGGCGGTTCTGCTGCTATACTTCATAGTGCTGATGCGGTTGACCCAGAATGCACAAACGGCGCCCGACCGCGCCGGGGCATTCCTCGTGATGGGTGTGGTGGCTGTGCTTAGCTTTCACATTCTGGTTAACATCGGCATGGTGGTTGGCTTTATGCCAGTCACGGGAATACCTCTGCCGCTCATGAGTTACGGTGGGTCTTCCGTTCTTTTCATGTTTTTGGCGCTGGGGATGGTAATGAACGTCAGGATGCGCCGCTTCGTGAACTGAAACGGTCGGCAGAAGTTGGGGCGTCTTACTCAACTGGTCTTATCAACACGAGAACGGCGCCACGAACAAGATTAGGCAGTAAATTAAGATTACGAAGGCCCTCGCGAAAAAGGAGGGCAGAATGCCGGCGAAGTGGAAGCCGGACAGGATTGAAGCCAGTCAGGCGGGGAACGGCCCCCTCAGCGGAACGCGAGAGAGTGGCCACAGACCTGACAGAAGGCTTAACGCGATCAGTGCAGACGAGTACAAACAATTCACTGCAGTGTAGGCCCCGGAAGGAACTCCGGGACCGCGCCCGCTCCTACCCGGAGCGGCGCTGAACGCTATCGATCCCTCGGTCCGCCTTGCGCTTCTGGTCCGGTGAAGAAAAACCGGAGTAGCGATGAACAAGGAATTGTATGTATCGACCACGCCCCATGAAACTAAAGTGGGGATCACGGAAGACGATCAGTTAGCAGAAATTTACCTCGAACGAGATAACGAATACACCTTAGCAGGCTCGATTTACAAGGGCCGGGTAACGCGCGTGCTGCCAGGCATGCAGTCGGCCTTTGTGGATATCGGATTGGAACGCGACGCGTTTCTGTACGTCTCCGACTTCATGGATCTGGAACAGCAGGACGAGGACCTGGATGAAGCGGTCCCGGCGAATCGTCCGGTGGCGGAGGCGCGACCGCGCCTCGGTTTGGAAACAGGTGGGCCGGCGATTCATAGTGAAGGGCAGCTTGCCGAAGCCGGAAGCATAGCGGGCGAGGGCGAAGCCTCGGAAGCGGCCTCGTCGGACGTGCCGGGCAACGCCACGGTTGCTGCGCGCGACTTCCGTGGACGTCGTCGTCGTCGCGGTCGTCGCGGAGAAACCGGAGACCGGGGCGGACGCGGCCCGAGCGCAGATCGCGGTGACGTTCGAAGCGAACCGCGTGGCGAAGTGCGCACAGAAAGCAGCAATGATCCACGTATCGAACCACGTATCGAACCGAGGAACGAACCGCGGAACGACCGTTTTAGCCGCAGCGACCGTCCGGGACGCGGTAGGTCGGACTCGCGATTCCAGCGACCGGCGCCGACTGCTCGTGCCGGTGGCGACTACGATTACGGACCGCCCCCGGGTTATCAACCAATCCTGCTTCCTGGCGAATCGATCTCCAAGTATCAGCGACAGGGTCAGAATCAGAATCAAGGCCCGGCTTTGCCGGCGCCGAGCGCAGAACCGGCGGGGCGGCCAGCACCAATTATGCCGGAGTCGATCACGACGAACTTTCCCGACGATGAGCCGATCTTCGCGGCGGAGGCTTCCGAGCCACTACACGAACAGCATGAACACGTGCTGCACGCAGAAAGTGATGAAGAAGTGCGCGAGACCGTTTCAAACGCTGGGTCGGAAGTTGCAGATATGGAGGATGAGCCGCGAGCGGCGTCGGAGACTTACTCGACGCCGGAGATGACCGTGCGCGGCGGGGGGCGCGAAGCGGAGTTCTTATCGGCACCGCAGGTTACGCACGATATTGCGCATAGCGCGGTGGAGGAACAGGAGATCGAGGAAGAAGAAGCTGACCTTGTGTCCTACGGGGAAGAGCCCGGAGATGACGCGGG
>DATFVD010000368.1:0-4679 GCA_035260505.1 Terriglobales bacterium | reverse complement strand
ACGGCGCTCTTCATCGATGTCACTAAACCAGCGTCCGGAGTCGAGCGCGACGTCAATGACATCCTTGTACGAGGCGGTATCACCCTCCAGAATGGTCTGCTTCGCTTTGCGGTCTTTATATTTGACGGAGTAGGTGCCGGTCCCGAGTTCCGGGCGGAAATAGCGCACGCCAACCGTGACCGCTTTCACGTGAGGCAGATCCTGCATCGCCATGGCGTCGTCAAAGGTCAGTTCCTTGCGGGTGCGCATTTCTTCCGTCGGCCGTCCGAAAGTGAATGGTTCCAGGTGAAAAGCGAAAATGATATTTGACCCCAGGCTGGTGATGACCTGGCTTACATTGTCGTTCAGCCCGCGCACGATCGACGAAATCCCGATGACAACAGCAACTCCAATCACGATGCCAAGCACGGTCAGCGACGAGCGCAGCTTGTTGCTGCGAATCGTGTCCACCGCCATGTTGAGGCCCTCGCCGAGTTCGCCCTTGACTAGCATCGCTTCATAACCTTATTTACCGCCGAGACGCAGAGCGAGCCGAGAATCCCGCTCTTCCTCTGTGCTTTTCCCTGTGAAACTCTGTGTCCTCTGTGGTTAAGCCTCGTTACGTCTCAAATCGCAACGCCGCGATGGGGTCCAGCACGGCCGCGCGCTTCGCGGGATAGACGCCAAAAAAAATACCGACGCTGGCTGCCACGAACACTCCTGCCAATACCGCCCAAAGCTTAATCTCCGAGGGCATGCCGATTGCGAGCGTAACGCCCTTGGCAAAGGTAATGCCGAGCAGCACCCCTATCGCGCCGCCAAGCAGCGCTAAGGTTACGGACTCAATCAGAAACTGCATCAGGATGTCACCGCTGCGCGCGCCCATGGCTTTGCGGATGCCAATCTCCCGAGTCCGTTCCGTCACCGAGACCAGCATGATGTTCATGATCACGATGCCGCCAACCACCAGCGAAATTGCGGCAATTCCGATCATGGCATAAAAAAACGTACCGCTGAAGTTCGACCAGATGCTGAGCAGACTGTCGTTGGTCTCAATGTCAAAATTGTCGTCATCGCCGGGGTGGACGTGCCGGCGAGCGCGCAGGATGGCGCGGGTTTCGTCCATCGCTTCGTCGAATCCAGCGCCGCTGGCAGCAGCCTTGCCCGAGATGCGGATACTACTGTGGGAACCATTCTGCTTCTGAAACGCAGTGATTGGCATGAGCGCATAGTTATCCATGCTCTGGCCGAGCGTCTTGCCTTTGCGTTTGCCGACGCCGATTACACGATAGACCCAGCCATCGATACGGAGCTCCTTGTTAATGGGATCCACGCCGGGTATCAGATTATCCACGATGTCCGGTCCGACGACGACGACGGCGGAGTTGTTCCTCATATCTACATCGTTGATCATGCGCCCGGCAATAAGGTCGATATCGAGAATCGGTACCATGGAGGGCGTCATGCCGCGGACGATGGTATCGCTGATCGACTGCTCGCCATACTTCACGTGTCCACTTTCGTTGCGGAGCGCTGCCCCCACCCATTCGCAATGCTTGCAGGCTTCGAGGACGGCTTCGTAGTCCTCCATTGTGAGGTCCTTGCGCTTCTCGCCCGCCAGGAATTTATCGATGTTGGTGATGGCGGGTGAATTCTTGAAGACGATGAAAACGTCGGCGCCGAGATTAAAAATCTTCGTCGCCACGTAGCCATTGATGCCGTTGACGAACGTGACCACGGCAATCACGGCAGCCACACCGATCACCACTCCGAGCAAAGTGAGCGCGGAGCGAAGTTTGTTCGCCCACAACGATAGGAACGCGATCTTGATCGCCTCGGCGATGTTCATTTGTCGATGACTTGCGCTTCTCACCGCAGGTGGGGGGAGCTGCGGGAGCCAAGCTTTCTCCAAATGAGTTTAGCAGGACGAGGCGGGCGGGACGGGAGCTGGCAGTATTCACAACGCAAGCGTGTTATGTCCGAGAAACGGGCGGGGAACGCCCGTCTCTCCACCAGAATCACACCCTGCCGGAAGTGAGACGTATCGAGAGTTTCACGGAAACGAATGCCACCAGCAACGCCAGCACGGTCCAGATCACCGCGGATCCGATGCCCCCGTGGAAGATCGGCGGAGGCACGGGCGGCATGGACATGGAAAGCTGTGGAGTTGTTGCTTTGCCGAATTGTGCGATGGCCACAACTCCCTCAACCAAAATCAGTACCAGCGCCAATCCCGCAACTACCAGGCCGGGCAGGGCGCGCTTCCATGGAAACGGGATCGGCGGCGGTGCCGCAGCCTCGCGCCGAACCGCATCCATGACAGAGACGGTGAAGCCCGACGATGGGAGTATTTCGTCCTCACGGGAAAGAATGGAATTGATTTCGGCCTCGTCGTGTTCAGTCAAGCGTCTCATCAAGCCTCCTTCAGGTGCGGCACAGCCGACAGATGCGGAAGTTTGCTGCGCAGGATTTCGCGCCCGCGAAACAGTCTCGCCTTGACTGTGCCTTCGGGCAGGCCAAGGCTCCGCGCCGCAGTGGCCACATCCATGTCGTGAAAGTAAAAAAGCGTCAAGGCTTCGCGATATTTCGCCGGCAGTGCTCCCACCGCTCGCCGCACCGCCGTGTCCCTGTCGTAGTCACTGTCTTCTTGCCCTCCATCAGAAGCGCGCGTATCCGGAGGTTCGGCTATGTCTTCGAGGGATACCGTCCGCGCCGGGATGCGACGCAGTTCCGAACGATAGAGGTTCGTCGCCACCGCGAAGAGCCAGGAGGAAAAGACCGCATCCTTGCGCCACTGCCCGAGTCCTCGGTAGGCGCGCAGAAAGGCCTCCTGGGCCATATCTTCGGAGCGGCCACGATCGTGACAAAAGCGGTAGGCCAGGTTAACCAGCGGAGTCTGCCAGCGCCGGACAATCCCTTCAAAGGCGGAGATGTCGCCAGCCAGCACTCTTTCGACATCGGCCTGATCGTCGGTGGCGCTCGCGTTCATTCTCACTCGGGACTCTGCCTCAACGGTATGACACCACGAATCTGCGGACGGTTGCGTTATTTCAAAAATGCATTCCGGACGAAGAAAACGCAACCGGGACTGTGGGAGGCTGGTCCTACCTGACGTAAGCAACAGAACTCCAAGGAGCTGACCATGGCATTCGAAGTGAACAACGACACCGTCGGGGTCGTAGCAGTCGCAATACCCGTCGTAGGAAGCATTGCCCTATTCTCTTTTCTGTCCGTCGCCGTGTGGTCGGATGCGCGCCGCAAAGAGAGAGAAGAATACTACAGGAACGAAACCCTGAAAAAAATTGCGGAGAGCTCGGGCGAGGGTGCTCAAGCTGCGATCGAACTGCTGCGTGAGCAGAATAGGACCGTTACAAAACGCCGCCTCGAAGGCATGAAGCTGGGCGGATTGATCACCACCGTCGTCGGCATCGGTGTAATGGTGCTTCTGCGTGGGCTGGTGCATGATGAGCCGGTCTATCTCTCCGGATTGATTCCGTTGCTGATCGGGTTGGCCCTGCTGACGTACACATTCCTCCTAGCGCCCAAAGAGGTGGGGTGAGGGAGCGCGCCATCCGCCGCACGCGCTATCTGCCTGCAATATCTGCTGTGCACGATAATCGTGCACTATAATGAAGTTGTTGGCAGCCGGACCGGACGGTCGCTCGTCGCAAGACGGGAGGAAAGTCCGAACTCCGCAGAGCAGTGTGCCGGATAACGTCCGGGACGGCCGGTTCAAGCCGGTTGGACGGAAAGTGCCACAGAAAACATACCGCCCGGGCCGTAAAGCTCAGGTAAGGGTGAAAAGGTGCGGTAAGAGCGCACCGCCGGCGCAGTAATGCGGCGGGCAAGGCAAACCCCACACGGAGCAAGACCAAATAGGGAGGGAGTCCAGTTTCGGCTGGACGCGTGCCGGCTCGGTGCGCCACAACCTCCGGGTAGGTCGCTTGAGCCACGCAGCAATGCGTGGCCCAGAGGAATGATCGTCCCGCCGCAAGGCGGACAGAATTCGGCTTATAGGTCCGGCTGCCACAAACTATCCCAGCATTTTTGCGATGTTATAGGGGTTCGCAACCCCCGGTCAGCATGCCCACCGACTAATGTCCCGGGATCTGGAGTGGGCGTTCGCCCCAGCCAAATCCAGCCAGCTAGGGATTCCTTCCCGAGAATCTACAGCAAATTACCTATGGACTCACACACCTGAAGTCCCAATCATGCGTGCGTGCTTGTTTTTCCGAACGAGCTGTAAGGCTGCTACTGCTGTTTCATTTCACCTCAAGACCTAAGGAGAAATCTTCCATGCGCGATGTGTGTGGCAAGTTTACGATTGCACTCTGCGTTCTGTTGGCAGGTGGTTCCGCGATCGCAGTCCTCGGCCAAAATTCACACCGCGTTTTACCGCCGCACGCCGTTGGTTCGGAGCCCTTGCCAGTGCAGCCGGCCACTCCAAACAGTCCAAGCTATGTGCCGCAAACCAGTATTCCGTACTGGACAAAACTTAACAACGCTCCTCCGGTTTCTGTCGGCGCCATACTGCTGCTCACTGACGGCCGCGTGTTAGCCCATGAGGAGCCCAACTGCGGCGGCACTGGTTGCTCCGGAATGGATTACACGGCATGGTACATCCTGACCCCAGATAGCACAGGCAGCTATATCAATGGAACTTGGACCCAAGCTGCGAGCCTGCCGCCCGATTATGCTCC
>DATFVD010000367.1:0-5436 GCA_035260505.1 Terriglobales bacterium | reverse complement strand
CTGGACTCAGTGGAGATGTAGAAGACGGGCTTGCCAAAGCTGTATCCGTTAATCAGCGAGAGAGTGACGGTCCGGTTCGCCGGATTAATCGCGACTACCTGATCATGTACGAGGCCGTAGTTGGGATTTCCGTTCGGAAAGTTTATGAATGCATCGTCTACCGCAGCGGCGACAACGGGCGCGTCGTAAATGATGCCGTCGACGAGCACCAGCGGGCTATAGTCCTCATCGCCAATCGAGCCAGGCTGTGCGACGCTGGGTGGGAAGGGCTTCTCCTGCGAGCCGGCCACAACCTCGCGGTTCGGACGGAAGTCCACGAGACCGGAGTCGAACAGAAACGTCCCGTCGGCGCGGCGCGTGGCGGTGCGAGCGGCATCGCCTGCGTTATGCAGTTTCTTCGAGAAGTTCACGCCAAGGCGCTCTGCTTCTGCTTGATCGCCTGCGTCAAGGATGATGTACCAGGCAGGTTTCAGGCCAGACGGCGTGTTCACTGCACCCTTGTAGAGGGGCAGGGTGATCGTCCCTCTGGGGTTGCCAGCAGGCACATTAATTCCTGTCAACTGCTCGATGGGAATGTCGAACTTGCCGGATTTCAGTAGCTGGACAGGCCCTGCCAGATCTGGATTCGTGAGCGAGTCGGGCGGCGGAAACTGTGAAATGTCGACCTTGGTTCCGATCGAGGCCCGCGGTGGGACGATGTTGCATCCGGGACCAGGCCCGTTCGCTGCTGGCCCGGGGCCATTCCCAGCACGCAACAGCCTGCCGTCTTCCCCCTCTTCTCTCTGCTGCGCCGATGCCGCGCCGGGCAGAATCATGACTATGGCAAGGGCCATTGCAAAGACACCCGCCATCCTTCTTCGTAATAGGCCAGCTCCATCAAAACTTACGCGATCCATCAAACCCCCTTTTAGTCAGGAATAGAAGTGAAGATGTATGTGAGCACCTCAGGCACCCGGTACGTGCAAATTACGGCCGTAACTCGCTTGAGCGAACAGCCATAAGCCCTCACAAACTATAAATACCAATCTCCTGTTCATTTATTCCCGGGAAACGTCTTCGACGGGCACGATGGAGTGATAGAAGAGAGCGATTACATCACTCTTGAGGGGTTTCAGGGAGGCCCCGCGACTCCTTGATTTGCGATTTGCCGTGGGCAGCTTGTCTGCCATTCTCGATCTTGAACCCGAAACTGGTGGCGATGACGACTATGCGGAAGTTGGCCGGAAACGCGCTTCGAGGCAGTTGGCCGGATTAGTAGCGGGAAGTCGGCATATGGGAAGTGATCGCGATTGCTCCCCGGTGACGGCAATCCAGAAGTAATCCGCTTGGGTGAAGAATACGCTTTCCAGAGAATTAGGAAATCCATAAGGGAAGGGAAGTGCGGACTTTGGTTTGGGAGCTCCTCACTTTCGTTGTTTACGACTCGAGAATGCTGCCGCCGCAAAGCAGCGTTCAACCGCGCCTTCGAAGCCACCAAGCTACTCAGATTGATTACCCCCGCTAGCATATTCCCATCGTGCAGGAAGGGGGAAGCAATATGCAGGACGGAAGTGTGACAGCGCTGCGTGGATAGGTTTTACAACAACATACAACAACGCGGGGACTGCCAAACTACCCGTAAGCCGCACAAGACTACACGAATTGTGGGTTGGGTTGTGGGTTGGAAAATCGTGTCGCTGGCCTCGGGCACGCCGCACCGGAAATCCATTGCCTAACGGTTTGGTTTCCTCTTGCACGCCGCCAGTCGATCTGCTATATACTGAACCACATGGTTCAGTATAACGAAACCCGCCTCGACGCTTCGTTCGCCGCGCTGTCGGACGCGACCCGGCGCGGCGTGCTGGAGCAGCTCAGCCGCGCCGACGCTTCGATCACGGACCTCGCCGGAAAGTTCCATATGACCCTCACGGGCATGAAGAAGCATGTTGGCGTGTTGGAGCGGGCAGCGCTCGTCACTACTGAAAAGGCCGGGCGCGTCAGAACCTGCAGGCTTGGCATGCGCGCGCTGGAAGAAGAGGCCGCCTGGATCGAGCGGCACCGCCAACTCTGGAGCGCACGCTTCGACGCGCTGGACAAGATTGTCGAGCACTTGAAATCAAAGGAGAAGGCAGATGCCCGAAGGAAAAGAAGGTAGTCCCGCCGCCATGAACCGGACCGCCGTGGAACGCAAGTCCGACCGCGAACTCGTCGTGACGCGGACGTTCAATGCCCCGGCGCACATCGTCTTCGAAGCGTGGAGCAAACCCGAATTGTTCAAGCGTTGGTGGGTTCCGAAGTCGGTGGGCATGTCGCTGCTCTCGTGCGACATGGATGTGCGCACCGGGGGCGCGTATCGCTTCGTCTTCAGTCATCCGGCCTTCGACCAACCGATGGCGTTCTTCGGCACGTACAGAGAAGTGACGCCGAACAAGCGCCTCGTCTGGACGAACGAAGAAAGCGATCAGGGCGCCGTGACCACGGTGACGTTCGAAGAAAATGCCGGCAAGACGCTGGTCACCCTACACGAACTCTACCCCACAACGGCGGCCCTCGACGAAGCCCTCGCCGGTTCGGCGGAAGGCCTGCCCGAACAGTTCGCGCAGCTGGAGGAGTTGCTCGCAGGCAGATCGTGACCACACCGCGGCCACCGGCGTATGGAAGGGATGACGATAACATACACGAACAGACGCGATTTCCTAAAGACTGTCACAGCGACCGCAGTGCTGACTGCAATCCCTCCCGTTCAAGCCAAGGAGACCCCCACTATGTCAAAAGAGAATTTTGCCGACGTCAATGGCCAGCATATCTTTTACAGCGTGCATGGCGCCGGCAAGCCGCTCATTCTTCTTCACGGGGGCATCAACCCAGACAGCTTCGGGAGCAATCTGGCCGAACTGGCCAAGGGCCGGCAGGTGATCGCCGTCCATCTTCAGGCGCATGGGCGCACGCCAGACACCGACAGGCCACTGCGCTGTGAAACGATGGGCGACGACGTTGCCGCTCTGATCGGCCATCTGAAACTCGGCAAGGCCGACGTGATGGGCTACTCGCTGGGCTCCTTCGTCGCGCTGCAGACCGCCATCCGCCATCCGGACGCGGTCGACCGGCTCGTGCTCATGGCCGCGAGGATGAGGCAGGACGACGCTTATCCGGAGGTGGTGGCGGCTTTCAATCAGTTGGAGGCCAACGCTGCCATGCTCGGCGGCAGCGTCAAGGCATCGCCGTTAGGGCAGGCCTATCCCGATGTCGATTGGACGAACCTCTTCCGCAAGGTCGGGGACCTGACCAAGCGCCCCTTTGACTGGACCGCCGACGTCGCCAAGCTTCAGGCTCGCACACTGCTGGTCTTTGCCGACGCTGACTACCTCCGGCCCGAACACATGGTCGAGTTCTGGAAGGCGTTGGGAGGCGGCCAGCGCGATGCCGGGATTGATGGCTCACTGCGGCCCGCAAACCAGTTCGCAATCGTGCCGAACACCACTCACTACACGCTCGCGGTCGAGCCGATGCTGCCGGAGATCGTCGAGCGCTTCCTGGGAACCGCATAGAAGGCAGTCGGTCGCGGCGAGGCCCGGAATTTGTCGGACGCCCAAAACAACTAGCCATGGCGGTCGGTCACGCCAAGGCGATGGAAAATCGTAGAGATTAAGATCATGTCGCAGGACTGCCGCTGCAAGGCAATTCACTCGACTGATTGCACCCTCCTGCCCTTCCATTCGCCTCCATGCCTGAAGATTCTTCTGCTCCGCCACGGCGGTGCAGGAGGAAAAGATGAAACGCGGATGTATGCAACGAAATAGTCGCAAAGAAGGCCCTGATGTCTGGCAGTTTCGCTGGTCTGAGACCAGACTTGACGGCAAGCGTCTTTACCACAAGAAAATTGTCGGCACAGTCGAGCAATATCCTGATGAAGATGCTGCGCGGCGCTCCGTAGTGGGGCTGGTCTCAGAACTCAACACCGATGGCCGACCAACGAATTTCGGCACAATGACCGTTGCTCAACTTTGTGATCACTTCGAGCAACGCGAACTCCCAAAGGAAAACACTTGGCGCAGTCACGCGACCAAGAAAATCTATAAGGCGTACTTGACTCGCTGGATTCGCCCTCACTGGCAGAAATACGGACTTGCCGAGGTTAGAACCATACAAGTCGAGTCCTGGCTTCGCGGATTGCCATTAGCAAAAAGCAGTTGTGCCAAAATCCGAAACCTGATGTCCGTCCTCTTTAATCACGCCTGCCGATATGAGCTGTTTGACCGCAACCCAATCTACCTCGTTCGTCAGAGCGCCAAACGCCGAACACCGCCGGCCACTCTGGTGCCCGCCGAAATCAAGGCGCTAATCGACGGCCTGGCACTTCGAGAACGCACATTAGTCCTTCTTGCCGCATCAACCGGGTTGCGGCAGAGCGAGATATTCGGCCTAAAGTGGGGCGATATCGACTTCGAGCGGGGCACGATGAGCGTCATCCGTTCCATCGTGTACGGAGTGGTAGGCCCGTGCAAGACCGAATCATCGCAAAAGCCAGTGCCAATGCATCCGACTCTCGCCGACGCTCTGACGCAGTGGAGAAAACGTTGTACCTACATCAGGCCGGAGGACTGGGTTTTTGCAAGCAAGCGCTATCGAGGCCGAAGACCGTACTGGGGCCAGGCGATCTTGCGCAAATACATACGTCCTGCAGCTCAACGAGTCGGAATTCAGAAGCGATTCGGATGGCATACGTTCCGTCACACCTACTCGACCTTGCTGCGAAGCGTGGGGACTGAGTTCAAGGTGATGCAGGAGCTGCTGCGGCATTCGTCGTTCCGCTCAACGTTGGACGTTTACACGCAGGCAGTAACGCCCGCGAAGCATGCAGCGCAGGCGGCGGTGATGTCGCTAGTCTTTTCTTCCGATGAGGATGGAGCAACACGCGTTGCTGGATAGGAAGCTCTGGATCGCCTAAAAAGGGCACAAAAAGGGCGCGAAACGCGCCCTTTTCGCGCACCCCAATGTTTTCAATGAAATCCGCCTAAGTGCTTTAGAAAGAATGGCGGGGACGACGAGACTCGAACTCGCGACCTCTGCCGTGACAGAACTGATTGATATCAAACGGTGTCGGCGGACATCTTTTGATACCACAAGGTACCGGATGTCACTTCTTATCGTCCCCTTATTGTACCCAGATTTGGCCGGGTTACTGAATTTCTCAGGCCCCATTTGAGAATAACTTCCGGTTTGCCGATCCGCTCGGAGTGTGCCGCGGGCGAAGCCCAGGAGTTCTCCCCTGCAACCAGCTGGTTATTGTCGCTATTCTCTTGAACCGCCATTTCCCTTTGATCTTGTCACCATCAAATCGGTCGTTCCATCGCAGACGGCCGAGGCTGAATGTTTGACTGGCAGACAGACCCGGATATAGGTTGCAAGTAAGGAGGATACGTGACCGACGACGAACTCTCAAGAAAGGATGGATCG
>DATFVD010000366.1:0-32492 GCA_035260505.1 Terriglobales bacterium | reverse complement strand
CAACCTGATCCATCGCGATGCTCTGACCGTGAATGGCAAGACCATCTGGGAGAACTGCGAGACTGCTCCCAACTGGAACCCTGAAGTAATTCGCCCGCTGGAAAGACCTCTCGTGGAACGTGGCGGTATCGCTGTACTACGCGGCAATTTGGCGCCCGACGGGCCGTGCTCAAGCCGTCGGCGGCTTCAGCACATCTTATGCGGCATCGCGGACGCGCTGTGGTATTCGAGAATATCGAACACTACAAACAGCGGATTGACAGTCCCGACCTGGAAGTGGACGAGAATTGCATTCTCGTATTGAAGAACTGTGGACCGAAAGGCTATCCGGGAATGGCCGAAGTAGCCAATATGAGTTTGCCTTCAAAGCTGCTGAAGCGCGGGATCACCGACATGGTGCGCATTTCGGATGCGCGCATGAGCGGAACAGCTTACGGAACGGTTGTGCTGCACGTTTGTCCCGAAGCAGCGGTCGGTGGGAATCTCGCTCTGGTACAGGAAGGGGATTTCATAGACCTAGACGTGGAATCCCGGCGCGTCCACCTCGATGTTTCGCAAGAAGAGTTGGAGCAGCGGCGCGCGCGGTGGCGGCCTCTGGTGAACCCGATGAAAGGCGGCTATCAACAGCTCTATGTGGAGCGCGTAATGCAGGCGAATACGGGTGCAGACCTGGATTTCTTAAGCGGTTGCCGCGGCGATGAAATCCCTCGCGAGTCGCATTAGTTCATCTGTCAGACGGCTTCATTTTGAAAAAGCGAATGAAGCGGATCTCTTGACCGTGTTGCGAAGAATGCCGATACACCGGCAGTTTCCTTCGACGTAATCTTTCAGATAGGACATCAGCGACTGAAATGACACCCTGGTTAGGGTCGCAATTCTAGGGTTTACATTACGCCCAAACTGGCGTGATCCAGCAAGACTGAGACGGTTGAAGCACCACTCAAATGATTGAATATTAACAAAATCAGCTCCGCGCCCCCAGGTTCGGGACCAGGGGGTCGGAGGTTCAAATCCTCTCTCCCCGACCAATTCATTTAAAATCAAATAATTACATGGACATGAGATGCGATTCAGACGTCCATCCGAATGGCTTCAGGTCTCATTCTCTCGACCATATGCTTTTTATAATCAATAGCTTAGTAACTGAAAATGAGTACGTCCGGTCGCGATCTCGCCTTACTACCCGCCAAACTCACCGCTGGCTGCAAACCCGGCGAAGGCGCTAGCGACGACGCGCTATAGAAGGCTCGAACTGCCCTTGCCGTGAGCCAGCGCGCGGGGGCACCATCCCGGCGGAAATGCACACGCGTTTGCACCAACTCAGGATCGTTAGTGATATTGGCTCGCCTCACGTTCGCAAACGCCTGATAACAGATCTTCTGCACATGTAGAATCATGCCGCATGTCCTTGCGATATACACACCTGCTAATACCGGAGTGCCCAAGGGCGAATGGCTACGAAAGTTCTAACGGGAGGCGGTGGTGGTTTTTAGCAAAAATTTTGATCTGATCGTCATTGGCTGCGGCCCTGCAGGAGAAAAGGCCGGTGCGCAAGCTGCCTATTTTGGCAAACGTGTTGCCATCATCGAGGGCGCCGAGCATGTGGGCGGAAGCTGCATCAACACCGGCACCGTCCCCAGCAAGACGCTTCGTGAATCCGCACTCTACTTTTCCGGTCTCAAACAACGCGGTCTCTACGGCATCGACTATTCCCTTAAAGAGAATCTGACCGTCCATGATTTCATGCACCACGAGCGAGAAGTGGTTGAAATGGAGCGCCAGCGCGTCCTGAAGAATCTCGCGCTTCATCACATCGAGCTCGTCTGCGGCCGGGCTTCTTTCGAAGACGCCCACACCGTATCCGTTTCCGGTGCGAATGGCATCCGGCAACTACGTGGCGATGTGATTCTCGTTTCCACCGGAAGTAGACCGCACCGTCCGCCAGAAATAGCTTTCGACGACGTCCGGGTCTTCGACTCGGACACGTTCTTGCGGATGGATCGCATCCCGCAAAGCCTTGCGGTAATCGGCGGCGGCGTGATTGGCTGCGAGTACGCGTCCATATTCGTCGCGCTCGGCGTGCAGGTCACGCTGGTGGATGGCCGGGACCGCTTGCTGCCGTTCCTTGATGCGGAGATTTCCGAGAGACTCCGGGTGCGGCTTGCCGCGATTGGCGTGCAATTCTGGTTCAACGAACGGCCCGTAAAGGTGCAAACCACGGCGTCCGGCGTGCACCTGATGATGAAGAGCGGCAAGACGCTCGAAACCGAATCGGTGCTGTTCGCGGCCGGGCGCCGCGCCGCGGTAGACGGACTGTCGCTCGAGAAGGCGGGTCTGTCGGTCAACGAGCACGGATACATATCGGTCGACGAGAATTATCGTACCGCGGTGCCCAATATCTATGCGGCGGGCGATGTCATCGGATTTCCAGCGCTTGCGTCGACGTCGATGGAACAAGGTCGCGTTGCCGTGTGCCATGCTTTCGGTTTCAAATACAAGCAGCGAGTCGCCTCGATGTTGCCGATGGGGATTTATACGATCCCAGAGATTTCCGCCGCGGGCGAGACGGAAGAATCATGCAAAGAGAAAAAGATCGACTACTGTGTCGGGCGGGCTCTCTATGCCAACAACGCCCGGGGCCACATCACCGGCGACACTGCAGGAATGCTGAAACTCGTCTTTGCCCGCGCCGACAAGAAGCTCCTAGGAGTAAGCATCATCGGCGAGAGCGCTACCGAATTGATTCACATCGGGATGGCGGTTCTTGACCACAGCGAAACGATTGATGAGTTTATTGAGCAGGTTTTCAACTACCCCACGCTCAGCGAGACGTATAAATACGCTGCCTACGAAGGGCTAGGCAATCTGGCCGGTTACAAGGTACGCGAAGGCTAGCTTCTTCCGTCAATGAAAGCCGTGGAGTTGGTGGTGTCTCAAGAAAGGGTAGCCGGCGATTTCAACAACAACCGCTTTGGAGGCGAAGTCGATAATCAGCGGGCAGTACCGACTGAGACGAAAACGCCCAACTCGCGCCGAGCGATCAATCGCTCACCAAAGGGTGCGAAGGAAGGATTGCGTACGTGACCTGACGATAGCCTTGGTTTATGCCTTCCTGGCGCTCGACAGCACCATTTTCACAATCATCCCCCAATCACTGGGTTGGGTTCCGGGGAAACTTCAAATAGGGCAAGCGCACGCCGTCGATGATCACCTGGTCGGCGCGGATATTGTCAGGCGCTTCGAAGCCTTTCGCGCCGGCATTGGTAACGAAATCGTCCTGATCGACACCATCGCCACTCACACCTAGCCCGCCCACCAATACTCCATTCTTATACAGGGGCACGCTTCCAGGAAAAAACACAATCCCGTTCTGATCGGGGTTTGCCGCTTGGGACCCTTGGGTACACGGATTGGCGATGTCTGATGTGTAGAGCTTAAAAAATGGACCTAGCCCGGAACCGTCGATACCCGGCGGGAAAAAGGGCTGTCCACCGAAGCCGATAGTACGGTTCGTTACAGCGGTTCCCGCCGGAACTCCGGGCAGATCGGGAGTACCTGTGGGTCCGCTGAAGTAGATGACATTGCGGGCCTTGGCCACGGCAACGTCGATGCTAAAGACGGTTGCGTCCGACATGCGGTGCAGGCCCAGTATGGTGCCATCAAGGTCCGTGACTGCGATCGTCATCTTCGTGCGTGAGCCAGAAGGCAGACGAATCACGGCTCGCGTAATCTCGGCCGTTGCCACCGCCTGGCTGATAATGCTTGCCACATCGTTTTGAGTCAGACCAGAGAATCCGCCCGTCGTTGCCACCAGATCACCTTCTGGGGGCAGTCCGCCATTCAGCGGTCCTAGTGTGTATGTGCCGGCCGTGGTTCCCGGACCGATGCCGTTGGGGGGAGTAGTCTGGTTAACGAAGGGCAGGGTAACGCCGCCGATGATGACGACTCCGGGCGGCGGAAGTTGCGATGGGCTCGGGAGAAAGCCGGGTTGGGACGCGCCGGAAAAGGCCGCGAACTCCGGTACATCGGGTGACGTGCTGACCACTCCGACTCCTCCAACCACGTAGCCGTTCTTGAAAAGCGGAACTCCACCCGGATTCACAGCGGTCGGATCACCGTCCATCGTGTCAGCCTTACCGGTGATAATGCCTAGCCCCAGGCTGAGGCCGTCAATCGAACGCGCGGGATTGATGTTCTGTCCTGGCAAGAAGATGGTGTTCAACGTACAGCCTCGGTTGGTGTTCTCGATCCCATACAAATCGCCGTTCGGGGCGTCAACGACTCCCGGGGGGAAATGAATTCCGCTGATGAATCGCACAGTACGGCTTGAGAGCGGAGCCTGATCATTACTGAAAAAGGCAGCGGTGCGAGCCAGTGCGACCGCGAGTTCCTTGCTGTCAACGGCTACTCCGAAGTTGCCAGTCGATGTGGCCGGTGCCCCGGCGTTTTGAAACACCGCCAGAATCGTTCCAGCACGGTCGGAGACCGCGATGACCATGGGAACGTTCAGCGATTTGGCGGCGTCTTCGACGACTTGCTGGACTTCAGCAGCGGTGAGCGGGACTGGAGGCGGCGGTGGGGTATTGGAAGGCGCGTTGTTGACACCGCCGCACGATACCAGAAAAATTGCAGGCAGCAGAACAAGTACACCGCCGAGAATAAGTAGTGCGGGCCGATCCCAGCGGTTGCGGCTCATTCCACCTCAAAGGACGCGCCTGTGGGACGCACCCAGCGGCGAGGAGTTTCAGTAACTCCTGTCTAAGGATGTTAATACGGCATTTGCGCGGAAACGAGGGGATGGGTACTTCGGTGTAACCACGGTTGACACCCCTCGCGACTCGTAACGTTGACATTCTGTTTTCCCGTGACACAATCGCTTATCGCTCAAGAAATTGAAGTTAGGAAGGGGCCTGACTTGATTCCGTTCAGAAGCTTTATCGCTGGATTGCTATGCCTTCTGCTATCGCTACTGCCTGCGATGTGCCAGTCGCCTGCGGGAGGACAAGCTGCCGGTCAGATTCGCGCTTTGATTCCGTTGGCCACGCGCAATGCCAAGACTGCCAAGGTGAATGACGGTCTCGAATGGAACGATCTGCTTAGGACCGAACAGAAAGGACGTGTGCGCGCCGGTCTCACGGACGGTTCTATTCTGAGCCTCGGTTCGAACAGTGAACTGCGAGTGGTGCAGCACGACTCTGCTTCGCAGCAGACCTCGCTGGAAATGAATCTGGGAAAAGTGCGAAGCCAGGTCGTCAAGATCACCCAGCCCAATGGCAAGTTTGAGATAAAAACGGCCAACGCTGTGATCGGCGTCATCGGAACTGACTTCTTTGTCAGCTACGAAGGTAACAGAACTACAGTCATCTGTTACACCGGGAAAGTCTCGGTAACGCCGCTCGGCAATGCGAAGGTGGTGCAGAATTCTGGACAAGCGACGCAGAATCAGATGCAAGTCAGCGCCGGACAAATGGTCGTGATCACGACGGAGATTCCTCCGGCGGGTTACGAACCTGAAACCACGCCTCCTGCGGTACAGCTCGCGAGCATACAAGATACGAATATGCCCGATGCTCCGCCTCCAGTCCGGCATGTGCATCTGGTGCGCAATGTTGTTCTGACCGTCGGGCTCGCGGTTGCGGGATGGGTGATCGCGGTGACCCAACTCAACACGAACGCGCCGCCCAGGCCAAAGGGCTGCCAACCTCCTAATTGCGGATAGTGATTTGCTTCGATTTCATGCGTCGTCTGTCTACGGATTGCGCTAGCCTGTAATCGCGATGGTTATGACGATGCGCGAACAAAGGTGGTCCAGTTGGTCGGCGGCGCTGGGCAGGTTCTCAGCTCGCCAGGTGGACTTGGCTCTTGCCTTGCTGGTCACGCTGACGGGCCTGATGCTGTTTGCCTTTGCCGGAGTTGGCGGCAGCACTCGCGCTGGTTTTCTATTCCTGCAGAACGTTGAGCAGCGTTCTCTGGATATGCGTTTTGCGGCCCGAGGGCAGCGGCCGCACGATGATCGCATCGTGATCGTCGGCATCGACGAAAAGACCCTCCAGAATGTCGGCTCTTTCCCCTTGCCGCGTACTTCCTACGCATATCTGGTAAATCGTTTGAGCGCGGGTGGCGCGGGCGTGATCGCATTCGACGCCACTTTCCCTACGCCGGAGAGTAACTCTGCGGAAAAAGCGCTGTCTCAATTGCAGCGCGAGCTTGGTCCCTCGGCTCCCGCGAGAGTCACCGCCAAGATCAAACAACTCGAAGCCGCTGGCGATCACGACGCGATGTTCGCCGCTGCTCTGCAACAGTCCGGCAGGGTGGTTCTGGGGCACCTGTTTCTAGATAAGGAGCGTGCCCAGGCATCCGACGCCAAACGGGCCGAGGAGTACTTCAACATTATCTGGGCCAAGGCGTTTCCCCAGGTGCTCAAAGTCAAGTCGAAGGGCCGCGATTTCGATATGAGTCGCGCCTGGCTGGAGAACGGCGGAGGCGTTTACCCGGGGGCGGAGGCGAACCTGGCTCAACTGGCCGAGGCCGCCGCTTCCTACGGCTTCTTTAACACCGCCCCTGACCCGGACGGTACCTTGCGGCGAGCGTTGCTCATGGTTCGTTATCAGGACCAGGATTTTTTTCCTTCGCTGGCCGTGCAGGTGTTGCGGGAATACGAGAAAATCCCGGACCAGGAGATTGCGGCTTATATTTCTGAAAACGGGCTCGAGCGCATCCAGTTCGGCCGCCACAACCTGCAGCCTTGGCATGATGGCAGCGTTCTCATTAACTATGCGGGTCCGTACCACACTTACCAGCACCACTCGATGTGGGATGTGCTCAATGGAACCGTGCCACCAGAAACGTTCAAGAACAAAATTGTGCTGGTGGGCGGCACCGCCCTCGGTATCGGTGATTTGCGCAGCACACCGTTTGAAAAACAGGATGCCGGGTACATGGGAGTCGAAGTACACGCCAACATTATCGACAACCTTCTCCACAGCGAGGAAAGGGGGCGGAGTTTCCTCACGCGCGGCCTGCATGAGGAAATTATCGACACGGGATTCATTCTCTTGTTTGGTCTGGTCTTTGGATTCTGGTTCAGCCGCGTTAAGCCGCTGTACTCGACCATCTCTGTTTTTTTGACCCTCGGAGCATTCGGCTGGCTTGTGTATCTCAGCTTTGCACGCTGGGGGCTTTGGCTGAACTGTGTGGTGCCAGCCGGCACGCTGGTGGCGAACTACGCAGTCATCACCAGTTTCCGGATGATCTTCGAGGAGGGCGAAAAAAGGAAAATCCGCAAGACCTTCTCGCAGTACCTTTCACCGGGTGTGATCTCGCTGATCGAAAAAGATCCGGCCAAGTACATCCGGCCGGGCGGAGAAACCAAGGAACTTACGGTAATGTTCAGTGACATCCGCGGGTTCACGACGTTGTCAGAGGGTCTCACGGCGGACGAACTCGTGCAGTTGCTGAATGAATACCTGGGAGAAATGACCGAAGTTATTTTCCACAACTTAGGGACGCTGGATAAGTATATCGGCGACGCGATCATGGCGTTTTGGGGATCGCCCTATCCTCAGACCGATCATGCGTACCGCGCGTGCGCCTGTGCTTTGGAGATGGTGCGGACGCTGGAGAAACTCAATGCCCGCTGGCAAGCGGAAGGACGCAAGCAGATCGCGATTGGGGTCGGGTTGAATACGGGGCCAGTCAATGTGGGCAACATGGGTTCCGCCAAGCGTCTGGCGTGGACCGTGATGGGCGACAACGTCAACCTCTCTTCCCGGTTGGAGGGGATCACCAAAGAATATCGCTGCCGCATCGTGATCGGCGAAGGCACATACCAAGAAATCGCCGATCAGTTTGTCTGCCGCGACTTGGACAAGATCCGCGTGAAGGGGAAGCTGCAGCCGGTGACGATCTACGAACTGCTGGATTTCGCCGCAGAAAAGAAGAGATATGAGCCGTTGCTGTCCTGCTTCGATCACGCGATGGAGGCCTATCGCGAGCATAACTGGCAGGAAGCCGCCAGCAGGCTGGGAGAGATGCTGACCCGTTTTCCGGACGACGGGGCAGCGCAGGTTTTTCTGGAGCGGGTCTCAGAATTCCTGCAGAACGCGCCCGAGGCGGACTGGGACGGCGTTTACGTCATGAAGACGAAGTAGCGGCTTGTCTGTGGAGCGCCGGGCGTCCCCGCCGGGCTGGACAGGCGAGACGTCCGTCCCTCCATCGTACGAGTTGTGGTTAGTGACCAAACATAGTCCCAAGCTGCGGTTTCCTTTGCATGCCTGGCGTCGCTATGGTAACAAGGGAAATAAATCTCCTTGGGATGGTGTGGACGGGTGCAGACAGGAGGGCGTGCGCTCCGGTGGTCCCTTGTATGCCTGCCCTGCTTTGGGTTTTTTCTGTGTTTGTTTACCTTCTCGTCTCCGCTTTTCGCGCGCCAGGCGCAAGCCCAATCCAGCCGCCGCATTCCGGAACGCTCTCCCACGATCGCTGCTACATTGCAGGGGTTGATTCGCGATCAGAGCGGGCGTGGGATTCCTGGCGTGCAGCTTGATCTGCACAGCACAAACACTGGTCAACACTACTCCGCTGCGACGGACGCGGAAGGCATCTTCCGCCTCCGAGACATTCGCTTGGGAGTTTATGAGGTCAAACTTGTGCGGGAAGGATTCCTGACTAAGATCATTCCCAGCTTTGAGGTGAACAAGCCGGAACTCACCGTCCTCAAACTGGAACTGCACGCCTTAGACGAGGCAGTTCCGGAAGCTATGTGCCCATCGGGCGTGCCGGGAATCCCCTGTACCGCCGTGCCTGCCAGTCCTGCAACGCCCTATCCCGGGGTCCAAAGTTCCTCGTCTGAGGGAGCGTCAGCAGCGGCCCCGCCTGAGCCGATTCTGCCTGATTCCGCCAATTTCTCACGCAGCCCTGACCGCTGGGATATCGCCATGCCCGAGTGGCGTCGCTACGACACTCAACCGGATGCCCCATACGTCAAAGGACACTGGTACGATCCCTTCAATCGCAACCGGATCAAGGGTGACTATCCCGTCATCGGCCAACGCTGGTTTTTTAATTTCACCGGTATCAGCGAGACCGGTTTCGACGGCCGCCGCGTCCCGGTGCCCAGCGGCTTGAACTCGCAGGATCCCGGCAGCAGCAGCTTCTTCGGGCGTGGTGGGCAGGAATTCGTTTCCGAGAACCTGCGTTTGTCGTTCGACCTCTTCCGCGGCGACACCAGTTTTCGTCCCGTGGACTTTCGCTTTCGCCTCACCCCTGAGATCAATCTCAACTTCCTGCAAACGGGCGAACGCGGGATCGTAAACATAGACACGCGCAAGGGCACGAACCGCTTCGATACCCACGTCGGCTTGAAGGAAGCCTTTGTCGAAGCCAAACTGCATGATCTCAGTCCCAATTTTGATTTCGTTTCCGTACGCGCGGGAATCCAGCAGTTCACCAGTGATTTCCGCGGATTCCTTTTCTCCGAGGAGCAGCCGGGCGTTCGATTCTTCGGGAATCTGCGTTCCAACCGCCTCGCCTACAACGTCGCTTGGTTTGATCTTCTCGAAAAAAATACTAACAGCGGCCTGAACACCTTCCATAAACGCGGACAGCAGGTTTATGTCGCGAATCTCTACGTGCAGGACTTTCTCAGCAAGGGTTACACGACCGAGTTCAGCTTCCACTACAACCAGGATGACGCCAGCATTCACTATGACGACAACGGCTTTCTGGTCCGCCCCGCGCCGGTTGGAGCGGTAGTCAACGGCACAGTTCATCCCCACAACATTCGCGCCTACTACCTGGGATGGACAGGGAACGGCCACATCGGACGCATCAACGTGAGCAATGCCTTTTATCAGGCGCTCGGGCACGACGACTTCAACACCATCGCAGGACGCCGCGTCAACATCAACGCGCGGATGGCGGCTCTTGAACTCTCCGTGGACAAGGACTGGGTGCGTTACCGCGCCTCGTTTTTCTACGCGTCCGGCGATTCCAGCAATCGTTCCGGCGCCTCCCGCACGGACGGCACCGCGCGTGGGTTCGATTCGATTGTGGACGATACTCACTTTGCCGGAACCGACAACAGTTTCTGGGACCGTGAAGGGATCCGGCTAACGGGTACGGGCGTTGGTTTGGTCAGTCCAATGAGCCTGCTGCCCGATCTGCGGTCGAATAAAGAAGAGGGGCAGGCGAATTTCGTGAACCCTGGGATTTACGTTTTCAATCTGGGGGCGGATTTCGATGTGACGCCGAAGCTCCGCGCGTTCGTCAGCTCGAACTATTTGCGCTTCGATCGCACCGAACCACTGGAGTTGCTATTGTTCCAGCTCCCAATCCGTCACAGTATTGGGACGGATTTTGGCGCGGGCTTCGAGTATCGCCCGCCGCTGAGCGAGAATATCGTGCTTCGTGGTGGCGCGTCGGCTTTGGTGCCAGGTCAAGGCCTGCAAGACATCTTTGATGGCAACGTAATGTTTTCCGTTTTCGCCAACGTCAAGTTTCAGTTTTGAATGCAATTGAGGAAACGTGAGATCAGGGCTCGACAAATTCGTTGGTGTCGTCGCGGTAACGGCCTTACTGTGTCTTGGCGGGGCTCGCACTGCCAGGTCTGCTCCGGCGGAAGGCAGCGAGAATGTTCTACTGCTGCAATCTCAAGCCGACGCCGACCGGAAGTCTGCCGGTTGCCTGACTTGTCATACATCGACCGACACTCCCACCATGCATGTCACCGGCACGATTCGCCTGGGTTGCACCGATTGTCACGGAGGGAATAGCGAGGTGCGCATCGCCCCGGGTAGTGCGCAGAATTTTGCCGGATATGCAGGGGCGAAGAACCATGCCCATCCGCAGCCCAACAATCCGAAGGAAGCGCATTCGTCCGCCAATCCAGAGCGGGCCAACACCAGCTGGTTGAGGGAAAACTGGGACTACGTCCGCTTCGTAAATCCTGGGGACTTGCGAGTCGCGGAAAAAACCTGTGGAACTTCCGGATGTCATACCGCGGAAGTGCGTAAAGTTCAGACCAGCATGATGACCCACGGCGCCATGCTGTGGGGAGCGGCGCTCTACAACAACGGCGCATTTCCCTTAAAGGCCCCGCAGTTCGGCGAGAGCTACGGGCCCGACGGCAGTTCGCGGCGCCTCACAACTTTTCCGCCACCCACGCCGGAGGAAATCAGCAAGAAGGGAATTCTCCCGTATCTCGATCCGCTGCCGCGTTGGGAAATTTCTCAGCCCGGCAATGTGCTGCGAGTGTTTGAACGCGGAGGCAAAGCCAAACCCGAAATCGGCAATCCCAGCCTCGAAGAAGATCCCGGAAAGCCTGAGATCAAGCTGAGCGCGCGCGGTTTCGGCACGGAACTGCGTACCGACCCGGTTTTTCTGGGCCTGCAAAAGACTCGACTGCTCGACCCGCTACTCTCGTTTCCGGGCACCAACGATCAACCCGGCGATTACCGGGCCAGCGGATGCAGTGGCTGCCATGTTGTCTATGCCAATGACCGTTCGCCTGAACATTCCAGCACATACGCTATCCACGGCAATCTGGGCCAGACCGCGACCGCCGATCCCACCATTCCACGCAACGAATCCGGCCATCCCATTCGGCATCAGTTCACGCGTTCCATTCCTTCGAGCCAGTGCATGGTCTGCCATATTCATCCGGGAACGAACATGGTCTCCACTTACTTCGGCTATACCTGGTGGGACAACGAAATGGATGGCGAGCACATGTGGCCCGCTGAGCAACGCCATCTAAACGCCGAGGAGCAAAGCCGCGTCCAGACGCGGAATCCTGAAGGCTCAGCCATTCGCGGGCTCTGGTCCGACACTGCCTTTCTGGAAAAGACCGGCACACCTGAATTCAACCAGCAACTTCAGCACACGCAGTTTGCCGATTTCCATAGTCACGGCTGGATTTTCCGTGCCGTATTCAAGCACGATCGCAAAGGCAACCTGCTCGATCCGAATGACAAAGTTGTTTCGTTCGACGATCCCGAGAAACTCCAGAAGGCAGTCCACCTCAAAGATATCCATCTAGAAAAGGGCATGCATTGCATTGACTGCCACTTCGAGCAGGACAGCCATGGCAACGGCAAACTCTATGGCGAGACGCGCAACGCCATCGAGATCGACTGTGTGGATTGCCACGGCACCATTCAGCAGCGGACCTCTTTGGTGACTTCTGGTCCGGCTGCACCCGCCACTGGTACCAATCTCGCTGGACTGCGCACGCCGTGGCAGGAGCGCCGCTTCTACTGGAAAGACGACCGGTTGTATCAGCGCTCCATGCTCGATAAGGGCAAGGAATGGGAAGTAGTGCAGGTGCGCGACACAATCACTCCCGGCAATCCGCACTACAGCGAGAAGTCGCGGCTGGCAAAGACCATCCAACAGGACGGCCAAACATGGGGCGATGCAGCCCAAGATGAAACCAAGCTTGCGCACCAGAACAGCCGGATGACTTGCTACACCTGCCATTCGTCGTGGGCGCCCACCTGCTATGGCTGCCATCTTTCGATGAGCGCCAACCAGCGCACGCCCATGCTGCACAACGAGGGTCTGACGACGCGCAACTGGACGTCCTACAGCTTTCAAGTCCTACGGGATGACATCTACACGCTGGGGATTGACGGCACCGTGACCGGAAATCGCGTTGCGCCCGTGCGATCGGCTTGTGCAGTGTTGGTCAGTTCACAGAATAATGATCGCGACTGGCTCTACTACCAGCAGCAAACCATTTCCGCGGAAGGCCTCAGCGGACAGGCCTTCAGCACGTTCGTCCCGCATACTGTGCGTGGGAAGGAAACCAAGGGCTGCACCGACTGCCATGTCTCGCGTGCCAATGACAACAATGCCTGGATGGCGCAACTCCTTCTTCAGGGAACGAACTTCATGAACTTTATGGGGCGATACGTTTTCGTAGCCAGCGGCAACGAGGGTTATGAGGCCGTCGCCGTGACTGAGCATGACGAGCCACCCGCCGTGATCGGCAGCGACTTCCAGAAGATCGCGTACCCCGACAACTACAAGAAACATTTCGAAAATCAGCGCATGTTAAAAGAGGCGTACCATCATACCGGCGCAGAGGTGCTCGACCTGCAGGCGCGCGGTGAATATCTCTACGCCGCGATGGGAAAGCACGGCCTGCGCATCTACGACATCGCCAACATCGATAACAAAGATGTCTCGGAGCGGATGGTCACATCGCCGGTCTCACCGCTGGGACAGCGGTTTTACCTGCCCACCAAGTACGCGATGGCAGTAGCGACCCCGACCACCCTGGGCGTGGACCCGTTGCGCTCGCATCGCAAAGAGAACGAGGAACAATCCATCCATCTCATGTACGGATTTCTCTATGTCGCCGACAAATACGAAGGGCTGGTGATCGTCGGCAATCCCGATCTCAGGAGCAAGAGTCCCGGCGTGGGCACGCTGCTTGACGGCAATCCGGCGAATAACTTTCTAAAGCGGGCATTGGCGTTTAATCCTGGCGGGATATTGAACGGCGCGCGCCGCATTACCATCGCCGGAACCTACGCCTACATTCTTTGTGAGCGCGGGCTGGTCGTGGTGGATCTCGGCAATCCGTTGCAGCCGAAAGTCACTGCTGAAATAGGATCGCCGGTTTTGAACGACCCACGAGGAGTTGCCGTACAGTTCCGGTATGCGTTTGTTGTGGATCGCGAAGGCCTGAAAGTTCTGGATGTCACCCACCTCGCCCAACCGAAACCGGTGCCGGGTGCGGTGGTCGCGCTGGAGGACGCGCGCAATCTGTATGTTGCCCGCACTTACGCGTATGTCGCGAGTGGGAAACAGGGAGTGGCAATCGTGGACGTCGAGCATCCCGAGCAACCCAGACTCGATCAGATGTTCAACGCCGGTGGTGAGATCAGCGACGCCAATGACGTGAAGCTGGGCATGGTGAGTTCGAGCCTATTCGCCTATGTTGCGGACGGACGAAATGGTTTGCGAGTTGTGCAGCTATTCTCTCCGCCCGACAACCCGGCATTCGGCGGCTTCAGTCCTCGGCCCACGCCGAAGCTGATTGCGACTTATCAAACACATGGTCCCGCGCTGGCTGTCTCTAAGGGAATCGACCGGGACCGCGCGGTCGACGAGAGCGGGAATCAGCTTGCGGTATTCGGACGCCGAGGAGCACGCCCCTTCAATGGTCAGGAGATGGAACGGATGTATTCGCATGACGGAGAGGTATTCACCGTGACCGATGAACCCCCGACCGTCGACCGACGGTAGCGATGGGCATCTCGCCGGGTGTCCGGAGTGCGACTCGAGTTTGGGTCGCAACCCCGAGGTCAGGGACGGCACCGGGTTCCGACTTACCCTGACGGAACAGGAGTTTTAGCATCCCCGCGGAGTTGCTGAATCGTGAATTCACCTTTGGTGGGCTTCGCTTTCGTCCAATCGTGATACTGGTGACACTCGAAGCAGCGGCCTTCGGCGGCCTCTTTCGACGGTCCCTGGGGGCGATGGCATTGCTGGCACGTCTGAATTCCGGGCAATAGCACATCAGCCGTTTCACGGCTGGCGGGCGCGCCAGTGTGGCACGCGGTGCAGGACATCATGCGGTGCGCGTGATGATCGAACTCGGAATGCGATAGCCAGCGCGCGGTGAGGTTCGACTTGGCAACTTCGGGGAGGGGACTGTTGGTGGGCGTGAGCATGTGGCACTGCTTGCAAGTCTTGGCATAGAGCAGCCATTCGGCATCAGCAACGCGGAACTGAACCCACTCGGCAGCATTGCGCGCAACGCGCAGTACGCGAACCCGCTCCGGAAGCAGGCGGTCCGATGGATTGACCTCATGAACCCCATCTGGATGAGCCGCGATGTATTCGCCGAATCTCTTCAACAGAAACGCGTGCACAGTCTCAGGCTTGTCATGCGGGACCTGCTCATTACCGAAGCGCTTGTCGAACTGCAAAGTGTGGCAGGCGGCGCAGTGCTTCGCGAACTCTGGCACCGGGATATAGGCCTTGCCGTGGGGGCGATTAGGGTTCAGGTCGTTGAGCGCGACAGGATGCATCTCCGCCTCGTACGGCCAAACCCCTCCATCTGCCGCGCGGTGGCAGTCATCGCACGTCATTTGCACCCGCGTGTTGTTGGGCCCCGTCAGGTTCGGCTGCAAATGGAGGTAATGGTTCAGCCGTACTCCTCCCGGGTCGACCATGCCGGAACGTAGCGGCGAAGACTCCGGATGCTTCTTGTCGAAACCACTGATAGAAGAAGCAAAGTGCGGTGGGCCGTCGCGCGTGCGAAGCTGGGAGTGGCATTGGGTACACGCCGCATCCGCCGTGGCCTGCAGAAGCATTGCACCCTTGTGCTCAACATGGCACGTGGCGCACTCGGGTGTGAATGCCTGATTGGCGTGGTGCAGGGGAGCATCGTGGCACGCGAGGCAGGCCTTGTCAGTCACTGGCGCTGTGAAAGAGCCAGCTTTGGCAATGTGGCAGAGCGTGCACTGCTGCGTGAACACAGCGTGAGCACGCGAAAGCTGCCCGCTGGAATACACTTTCTGCCCGCCATGAGCGCGCTGTGCGACAAACCAAGCCGTGGCGAGCAAAGGGACCGCCAAAGACAGCCAGAAACGCCAACTCCGAAAGGGGTGCGGGTGCGCGAAGTACTGCAAGTCAATGCGCTTGGCGAGCTTCTTGGTTGTTCGTGTCCTTCTTAGCATCGCTACATCTCAGAATTTCAAAGCCACGACCGCATGCACAGCTCCCAATAGCAATAGTGCGTAGGAGAGTGGGATGTGCACCAGCAGCCAGCCGTGCAGAATTTTGTGCAGTTGGTTCTGTTTGTCCAGTTGCCGCTTCTCTTCGCAAATGTTTTCCAAGTCATCTAAATTTGAATGCAGTTCGGAAGGAAGCAGCACACGAAAGCGCTGGAACATGGCCTGCGCCTGTGCCTCATTGCTCAAGCTCATGGCGTGAGCTCCAGGCCTTTCCAGGTAAGGCAGCATTTCGTCGTCCAGAAACTGGCGCAACTGCGTGCTCACTTGCCGGTTGGCTTGCAATCCGGACGCCACCGTAAGTCCTCCCTGTGTGCCGGCACTGGCCGACATCGCTCGCTGCCGATCGCTGGCGCGCGAAACTTCGCCTTCCAACGTGGAACAGGTCTCCTCAACAAGTTGGCCGGCTTCCTCCGCTAGTTGCCCGCGCACGCGATCGATCTGCTCGTAGATCGTTTCCATTGGAAGTTGCGCGGTTTGGAAGCGCGGCATGAAATGCTGCAATGCCGCGCCTAGTATGCCGCTTACCCAAACGAAGATGAACAACCACATCAGCATCCGAGTGAGTGGTCCGCCGAAATGAAAACCGCCATGAAAGAGAATCAACGGGAAACTGAGGAGGCCAAGCCAAAGATGTCCGCGCATCCAGGACTGCGCGCGTCCCACACGCCACACCGGAACCTTCTTGCGCGCCCCCAGCAATCCCACGAAGAGCATGAACAGGAAGCCTGCGATTCCGTAGGTCAATCCCAGGGGGCTGCCTCCGCGTGGTCCTTGAGGTGAGTGCAAGCTATAGGGGATATATACCGCGGTGGCAACAGCCAGTCCTGCGACGCTGACGAAGAACCATCTACGGTGTGTGTGATCAATCAGCACTTGGGCTCAGCTCCTGCCTTTGGCGGGCGTAGGATGCGCCAGGAGACCGGCAAAAAACTCCGGGGGATTCACGCGATGCGCTGCGTCATGTGGGCAGGCATAGACACAGCTCGGTTCGGCGTGGTCGTGGCATAAATCACAGGATGTCGCTTTCACCCGCACGCCAGCGATCTTGTGCCCGGGGTGCGCGGGGTCATCGAGTTCTGCCGGAAAGGGATGCAGATTGATATTTCCGTAGGGACAGTTGGTGGCGCAAAGACCGCAGCCAATGCACCAGTCTTCGATGATTACCTCCAGTGTATTGCGGCGCCGGATGGAGCCCACCGGGCATCCGACCATGCAGAGCGGGTCGCGACACTGCCGGCAGGAGGTGGCCACAAGATATTTATCGAAGCGCAGACCTTCGCGGACCAGACGGCTGACGCCCTGGTGGGCATCGGCACAGGCGCGGACGCATTGGTCGCAGCGTGTGCATTTCTCCAGGTCGAGCACAAGAAGGCTTTGCGCCTCCATCAGTCCCTGGGCTAAGAATTGATCCACGGGCACGTTCTGTGCCTGGACGGTGTGCCGCAGATTTTCGTCAATCCGCTCGCGGGCGATTGCCTCCAGCTTCTGGCGAACCTCCGGAAACCGGTCGAGCATGAGCTGGAAATCTTCACCAGAAATGCGCACGACCTCCACATGGTCAAGAGCGGTGCAGGTCGCGGACCGTGGAATGCCGCTGAGGAGGGCGATTTCGCCAAAGTACCCGCCACGGGCCAGATAGGCTAGAACCAGTTCGCCGCCGGGGCGCAGTTCTGAAACCTTCACAAAACCGATTCGGACGAGATAAAAGCTGTCGGCAGGATCTCCCTGGCGGCAAATTAATTGACCGGGATTGAAGCGCAGCAATTCCACGCGATCGCGCAGATGATCAATGAAATCCTGGGTGAGGGACTTAAAGACGGGGACGCTACGCAGGTGCGAATCGAGCGCGCGAGCGCGGTAGTTGCGCTCTAGTTGTGCGCGGAAGGTTTTATTGCGCTGCAAAATGTCGAGCACGTTGCGCAGCATTTCGAGCATTACGCAGTCGGTTTTGGCTCGCACAGTCGCCGACCGCGGGTAATAACTCATGCACGTCATTTCGCCAAACATATCGCCGGGGTTCAGTTCGGCGATGGGATTGTCGTACGGCAGGTCCACCGAGGCGTCGATGGGAATAAACGGCCGGTCGGATTCTTCGCTGCGCCGGTCTCCCTCGCGCGGCGCCAGCAGACTCTGCAGTTTGCTGAAGAAGCCCTTGCTGCTACCTTCCGTCTTGACGTGTGCAATCGGGGTGGAAAGGAAAACTTCCGCCTTGCCTTCAAGAATGTAAAAAGCCGTTGAGCCGAACTCGCCTTCGCGGCAGACCGTTTCTCCCGCCTTGAAATGCCGCTTCACGACTGCCTTCTGGTTCAGTTCGAGAAACGTTCCGGAGACGTTCTGGAAAATCGGCAGGTTCAGCAACTCCGCAGGATCAAGCACATCTCCCTGGCCGAGTTGGGTGCCGACGACTCGCTTATTGGTGAGCGCGCCCGTGGGGCAGGAGACCATGCACTCGCCGCAGGAGACGCAGGATGATTCGCTCATGGGCAAGTTGTTATCGAAGGCGATGCCGGCCTGATATCCCTTGCCACGACGCGCCAGCACCCAGTTGTGCCGTATGTCGTCGCAGCCGCGAACGCAACGGTCACAGAGAATGCAGGCTTCGTGATCGACCGCAATGACGGCGGAGGAATCGTCCTTGCCGCGAGGGTTAGTGCGATGAGGGAAACGAGGCTCCTTGATGCCAGCGACGCTGGCGAGGTGCTCCAGTTCGCAGTCTCCCGATTGTTGCTGGCGAGCACAAGGCGTCGGATGATCCGACATGAGCAATTCGACCAGGGTGTGACGCGCAGCTCGCACCTGATCGGTCGAGGTCTTCACCGCCATACCGGGTTCAACCTGACGAATACAGGACGCGGCATACACACGTTGGCCGACGTCGACTACGCAGACACGGCATACGCCCACCGGATTTTCGTTCTGCTGGTGGCAGAGGGTTGGGATTGGAATCCCATGGAGGCGCGCAGCATCGAAAATGGTGGTTCCCGCCGGAACCGACACGGGCACGCCGTCAATAGTGAGTTGAATCTCGGCGGCCTTGGAACTCATGTCATCCCTCCTTGTGGGAAGCAGACACCCGCCGGACAGCGGCGATTGGTGAGGTGTTCGTCAACGACCTCGCGAAAATGCTTCAACACCGACGCAATCGGCACGGGAACTACCTGGCCAAGTCCGCAGATTGAGGTCAACTTTAGGGCATGGGTGAGTTCATCGAGCAATTGCAGATCGGTATTCGAGCCGTGGCCTTCGGTCCATCCCGTAAGCATCTCGACGAGCTTCTGTGATCCCACCCGACAGGGAACGCACTTGCCACAGGATTCGTTGCGGTAGAAACGGACTGCGTTGAGCGCCATGTCGAGCATGCACCGGCCTTCGGCGCAAACCACAATCGCGCCCGAGCCCACCATCGAACCTGCGGCTGCCACCGCGTTCCAGTCGAGCGCGAGGTCAGCCATCGAGGCGGGCAGGTATCCGGAGGACGGCCCCGAAGGCGCATAAGCCAGCAACTTGCGATCTTCGAGAATTCCGCCCGCGTATTCATAGATGAGCTGAGAATATTTCGTGCCCATCGGGACTTCGTAAATTCCGGGACGATTCACGTCGCCACTGATTCCCACGAACTTCATGCCAAACGCGTCATTCGTCCCCTGGGCCTTGAACCACTCGGCGCCACGCGCAAGGATCACGGTAGCGAAGGTAAATGTCTCTACGTTGTTGATGGCGGTCGGCTGGTTCCAGAGCCCATTCGTCCCCGGGAAGGGCGGCTTGTTTCGGGGTTCGGCCCGTTTGCCTTCGATGGCTTCGAGCAGCGCGCTCTCTTCGCCGCAGATGTAACCGCCCGGGCTTACAAAAATTTCAAGGTCGAAAGCCATGCTGCTCCCGAGAATTCGCGGACCGAGAAGCCCTTCGCGATAGCAGCGATCAATCTCTTTCTGCAGGATTTCCCGGGGATGTTCGTACTCGTGCCGGATGTAAAGAATTCCGCGACGGGCGCCCGTGACGAGTCCGGCCATGATCATGCCTTCGATCACCAGGTACGGGACGTTTTCCATGATGAAGCGATCCTTGATGGTGCCGGGTTCGCTTTCATCGGCATTGCATACGATGTACTTTTCCTTGCCCGGAGCGTTGCGCACAATCTCCCACTTGCTGCCGGTAGGGAATCCGGCGCCGCCCATGCCGCGCAGTCCGCTGGCTTTCAGGGTGGCGATCACGCCATTCCAATCCGGAGTCTCGACAAATTGTCGGACCGCAGAATATTTGGGGTCGCCGCTGTACGGATCGGAAGCGACCGGCGCCCGATGATGGTCGTGCGTTTCGTCGGGAAGTTGTCGCCCGGAGAGCACGTCCCGTACAAGCGCAACGGCGCGATGCTCATCGAGTGCGCTGTAGATCCGGTCATTGATCGAGAGCGCGGGTGCATGGTCGCAGCGGCCGAGACAGGATACGTCCCGTACCGCGACATTTTCCGGACCGCCTCCCCGAAAAGCCTGATCCAATCCGCGTTTCAGTTCGGTGCTGCCGCGTAGATGACAAGCCATGTCGGCGCAGACACGCACTTCAGCCTGGGCCGGCGGTGTGAGATGGAAGTGGGGATAGAAACTGGCTACCGCGTGGATATGGCTAAGCGGCACATGAATCCTTGCGGCGAGCTCCTGCAATCGATCAACCGGCAAAAAGCCGAACTCGTGCTGAATGGACCTAAGTTCGTCGATCAAGCGCCACGGTCCCCTTGTTTCCGCATGGTGACAAGTTTGTCAGGAATCTTAACGTCAAAGGTTCGCCTTGGGGAATGGCGAACTTGGGGCAGGAAGCGTCAGCCCAGCCGCTATCCATCGGTTTCAGGACGTACCATCCAGTCCATTGATTTCGCGCCAAAGAGTGGGTATAAGCAAGACGATTACCCCAAAATGCGCACGGTCAACTACGGACGAACAGCATTGCGAATGGCGGGGTGTCTGACATTCGCAATCCTTATTATTTCAACGTCAGCCGCCCAGAATTCTGTAGTGGGCAAGTACAACGGCCCTGGCGGATGCGCCTCAAGCAGTTGTCATGGCAGCATCCAGCCGAAACAGATCACCCGTGTTCCCCAGAACGAGTACAGCATCTGGGCCGGGCAAGACAAGCACGCGCGGGCCTACCAGGTGCTCTCGAGCGATGTTTCCGTGCGCATGGGAAAAATTCTGAATTTGAAATCGCCGCCAAACCAGAACCAGAAATGCCTCGCTTGCCATGCGCTTTCAGTTTCACCCGAGATGCGCGCCCAATCCTTCGACATCAGCGACGGGGTCAGCTGCGAGCATTGCCATGGTCCCGCAGCCGGTTGGCTGGGAGCGCACACCGTCAAAGACTGGGAGACGCGCACCGCCGACCAGAAGGCCCAGCTAGGCATGCGCGATCTGCGCGACCTGGCGATACGCAGCCACACCTGCCTTCATTGCCATGTGGGAACTGAGGAACAATCCGTCGATCACCAGATGATTGCGGCCGGCCATCCGGACCTGACCTTCGAACTCAATCTGTTCAGCGCCGTGATGCCCCGCCACTGGAAGGATTCCGACGATGCTCCGTGGTTCGGAACCAAGGAGTGGGCGGTAGGCCAGGGCATGCAGTTGCGCGACAGTCTGCAGCGTCTTGCTCGCCGCGCCCGCAGTTCCACTTGGCCGGAATATTCCGAACTCGACTGCTTTGCCTGTCACCACAGCCTCACTGCCGCCAAAGATAGTTGGCGTCAGGAGATCGGCTACGATGGCCGCACGCCGGGAGTTCCCGCCTGGAATTCTGCGCGATTCGTAGTGTTCCGTTATGCCGCCGCTGAAACCGACTCCTCCACCGCAGGCAAACTCGGATCGGAGATGGCCACGCTCAGCGGTTTGATGGGGCAACTCAACGGTGACCGTGAACAAATTGCGGCCTCGGCTGATCGCGCCGCCGAACTCGCTCGTTCCCTCACCGGCTCGTTGAACAGCCGCGGCTACGATCAGGCGTTTACCTTGCAAGTCATGCGGAGAATCGCTGGCGATTCCCGTGCCATTTCCCAACAAGGGCAGCGCGCCGCCGGGCAGGCTGCCATGTCGCTGGACTCCCTGTTCGGCGTCTACAAGCGCAATGCGAAGAACCTCGATGAAACGGAAATTAAGGTTGCCGTTAGCGGTCTCTTCCAGCAACTGGACGATCCATCTGCCTACAACGCACCCCGGTTTGCGGCGCAAATGCAGAAGGTGAGCGCGCTCCTGTCCCCGGAAAAGGGAAGTCGTTAACCCATGTCTTACAAGCCGGCCTATAAACCGAGCGCCAACCCCGGCAGTCCGTCGCTAAGTCCGGAACACCAGCGTCAGGCCGAGCCTTCTAACGAAACTGTCGCGTCCTGGCGCAAGTGGGGACCCTACGTTAGCGAGCGCTCCTGGGGGAGTGTGCGAGAAGACTACAGTCCGGATGGAAACGCATGGGAATTCCTGACCCACGACATGGCGCGAAGCAAGGCCTATCGCTGGGGAGAAGATGGCATCGCCGGAATTTGCGACCGCTACCAGCTATTGGTGTTTGCGCTGGCGCTTTGGAATGGCCGTGACTCGATCCTCAAAGAACGAATGTTTGGGCTCTCCGGCAACGGGGGCAATCAGGGCGAAGACGTCAAAGAATACTGGTTCTATCTCGATAACACACCCACCCATAGCTACATGCGGATGCTCTACAAATATCCGCAGCGGGAGTTTTCCTACGCGCAGTTGCTCTATCCCGATCATCTGGAAATGAAAACACCCAATCGCGAGTTGCGGCAGTGGGAAAAAATCTACAACACCGTCCGCCCTTGTCAGTTCCGGGGCTACCTAACCCCGCAACAGTTCCTCCGCTAAATCTCATCCCAACGACAAGGAATGAAACTGTCACTCACCTAGTGGACGAGTACAGAATCCATTTTGTATTGCACGCCGCACCAGCTTCTGCTATAAGGGAAGGCCACTCTGATACGGCGTCTGCTGCTGAATCGGAGCGGGTGTTCTCTATGCCAGCAATGATGAAGGATTATCGGCTCGTCCATCGCCCGATGGACTAGACATAAGTCCTGCGCCCTTCCAAGTACGCCAACAAAATCGCCCGGCTTTCGTCAAGAGCGATTCGTTTTTGAAAACTTCCATCGACGGGATTATTCCTCTACAACCACGGGCCCGCGATATCGAAAGGACCAGCATGTTGATTCGCATCCGGGTCGCGACCATTGTTCCGCAACTACTACTCTCCCTTTGCCTTTGCATAGCCTCCGGCGCGCGGACCACCGTTATTCAGAATCGCGTTATGGGCGCCGTCGATAACGAGAAAGCCTCCACCGTTCACGGAACCGTTTCGCCACTAATACTCAAGAGTGTGGATGCCGGACGTTTGCCGGGCGATCGCAAACTCGGCCAGATGTTGCTCATGCTTTCTCCGAGCAACGAGCAAAATGCGGCCTTCGAGGCTCTCATCAAAGAAATGCACACGCCATCGTCCCCGAAGTATCACCATTGGCTGAAGCCGGCGGACATTGGCGCACGATTTGGCATCTCTGAGCAGGACGCCGCCACGGTTCGGCAATGGCTGTTGTCGCAGGGATTCGACGTAAAGCGAGTTGCCACCAGCCGGCGCTTTATTTCCTTCAGCGGAACCGTGCAGCAGGTCGAATCGGCCTTTCACACCGAGATGCACCAGTACGACTTGAAGGGCCGGGCATTCATTGCCAATGCAACGGAGATTCAAATTCCCGTCGCGCTGAGCCCTGTGGTTCGCGGAGTGGTGCGTTTGAGCAGCACTCCGAAGAACACAAACATCAAAATCGCGGGGCAAGCGGATTACGACAAGGTCCGGCGACAGATCACATTCACGAACGGGGAACACGCCATTACGCCCGCCGACTTCGCGACGATCTACAACCTCAATCCCCTCTATCAGGCGGGTATTAACGGCGCGGGTCAGTCGATTGCCATCGTGGCGCGCAGCGACGTTTTCAGCATTGATTTCTACGACTTCATGTACATCTTTGGAATTACGCCCCCAAGTATCAATTACTTTGTCAATGGGGACGATCCCGGATTCGTACCGGGTGATGATGTAGAAGCAACACTCGATCTCACATGGGCGGCGGCGCTCGCGCCAGGCGCCGCCGCGAATATCGTGGTTTCGCAAAGCAACTTCGCCGATGGTGTCGACATTTCCGCGGCGTTCATTGTTGACAACGACCTCGCGCCGGTGATGAGCACGAGCTTCGGAATTTGCGAACAAAACCTGGGGCCGGTCGGTAACGATTTTTACTACTCTCTTTGGGCTCAAGCCGCGGCCGAGGGCATTACCGCCGTCGTTTCGAGTGACGATAGCGGAGGCGCAGGGTGCGACAATCCGGGTAGCGGATTGTTTGCGCAACATGGCCTGGCTGTAAACGCATTGGCATCCACACCGTTTAACGTTGCCGTGGGCGGCACGCAATTCGACGATATCGCCAACCCCAACCAGTACTGGTCCTCAACGAACGACTCGACGACGAAGGCTTCCGTTCTCTCTTACATTCCCGAGCAGGTATGGAATGAGAGCAGCATCGATGTCAACAATGTCAACCTCTATGCCGCCGGCGGCGGTGTCAGTACCCTTTGGGCGAAGCCGGACTGGCAGATTGGCGCCGGAGTTCCTAGCGATGGCATGCGCGACGTGCCCGATGTGGCGCTGACCGCCGCTTCGCACGACGGTTACGTTCTCTGTTTTGGAGGTTCCTGCAATAGTGGCCGGGTTTACATAGTTGCAGGCACATCGGCCTCCGCGCCGGCGTTCGCTGCAATCATGGTGCTGGTGAATCAGATGACCGGTTCGCCACAAGGCAATCCTAACTATGTGCTCTATCAGTTAGCGGCACAGCACCCGGAAATCTTCCACGATGTAACGATCGGCGATAACAAAGTACCGGACACAAATGGAAACTTCACGGTTGGGTATGCAGCGGGACCGGGGTATGATCTGGCTTCTGGCTTGGGCTCGTTCGATGCGAATGCCCTGGTGACGAACTGGAACAACGTGCAGTTCAGCGGGACGAGCATTGCGCTCGCTGGACCACCAAGCGGATCAACGTTTGTCCACGGCGTTGGAGTGCCTGTAACCGCAAGCGTAACCGCTGCTGGCGGCGGCATTCCAACAGGTAACGTCTCGTTCCTTACCGATAACCCTCTTAATCCAGGTGGCATAGCACCGTCTTTAGGAGTCGGAGTTGCGCCGCTCGATAATGCAGGCATTGTGACTGCCTCGCTCACCGCGATTCCAGGGGGAACACACACTGTAACCGCGCGTTACGGAGGCGACGCGAAGTTCAGCGCCAGTACTTCGAATCCGGTTACGGTCACGGTTACGCCCGAACCCTCGCACACACACTTCGTTGCCTCGGTTGGCGGCAGCCTGGTGCACTCGGCAACTGCTGCGTATGGCGAGCAAGTAGTGATGGCGGTGCTGGTGCAAGGCCAGTCCGATGTCGGGTACCCGACCGGATCGGTCACTCTCAGTGAGGGCAGCAACGTACTCGGGTCACGCTTTCTGAATTTCGGCGAACACGAAAATGTCAAACAGGGATCTAGCTCGGTATTTGGAGTCTATGGCTTTCCGGTGGGCCTGCATTTACTGACCGCCCAATACTTTGGCGATCCGAGCTTTAACGGCAGTACTTCTTCCAACTTTCAACTTACCGTTACCAAGAGCGACTCCCGCGTTTCCTTCCGCCTGCAGGGGTCTTCGCTTCCTAACGTGGCCGCGCCAGTTTTTGGACAGATTGCGCTCGCAACGGGAGCGATGTTGCCGGTTTCAGGCACAGTGGCTTTCTCAGCGACCTCTGCCTCGTCATCCGTCAACCTTGGCTCCGTAACTGTGGACGCGAATTCAGGGACCTTCGCGGGCACGCTCACGTTTCCCGGTGCGGGTGCGTGGGTAGTTACCGCTGCCTATAGCGGTGACAGCAACGTAAACGCCACTCAGACACAACAGCAGGTCACGGTGGATAGTACTGAAGCAACGACGATGACGCTGACGTCGAATGCACCGACGATGCCTGTCGGGGGATCGGTTACATTCACGGCACAAGTCAGCTCGACGGTCACGCTGAAAGTGCCGACCGGAACTGCGACATTCATGGACGGTTCGACCTCCCTCGGCACAGGGACTCTGGATTCTTATGGAATTGCCAAGCTGACCACCACCGGCTTGAGCGGAGGGGCGCACTCCATTAGTGCGAACTACAGCGGCGATTCCATATTCCGTTCGTCGTCCGCAAGCATAAGTGAAAGCATCAGCGACTACGCGTTGCAGGCTGTCACTGCGTCAGTTTCCATTAAGGTTGGGCAATCGGGCAGCGCCTCCGTCGCAGTGATTCCTGAAGGTGGATTCACCCAAGCAGTCTCATTTGCCTGCTCTGGATTGCCTGCGGGAGCGACCTGCACTTTTGCTCCGCCGAGCCTGACGCCTGATGGAACAAACATCGCAACCGATGCGATGACCGTTTCGACTGCTACTTCGGCGGCGGGAGAGAAACATCGCGCGGTATCCACACACACGGAGTGGCTAGCCGGCTCGGGTTTCGGACTGGCTGGAGTTCTGCTTATCCCCCTTTGTGGCCGTAAGCGGCGCACGCGCATAACCATTCTCTCAAGCTTCTTGCTGATGTTGCTGGTGCTCGGGATGCTCGGTTGCGGAAGTTCGGGCAATTCAGTGCCCATAAATCCGATGGTCGGAACGTATAGCGTCAAAGTCACCGCGACGGCTACTGCTGGCCCAGCACGGAGCGCTACCGTTTCGGTCACCATTACTCAGTAGCAAAACAGTTCGTATAGGAAACCAGGTCGCTGGGACGAGGTGGGAACATGATCAAGCGTCGTGATATCAAGAAGTCCGCCCGATGGGAATTGATGCTGGCTGTAACTTTGTTGGTTGCGCTTGCGGCCTGCGGAAGTGGATCGAACTCGGCTTCGCCGCCCCCAGCCATCGCCGTTGCTGTTTCGCCGGGGTCTCCGTCCGTCTCGGTTGGCGGAAAGCAGCAGTTTACCGCGACCGTAACCGGAACCTCGAACACCGCGGTTACCTGGGCGGTACAAGAGAGCAATGGTGGAATCATTGATTCGACCGGCAACTACACGGCGCCAATGAAAGCCGGCGGCTTTCACGTGGTTGCCACCAGCCAGGAAGACTCGTCGAAATCGGCAGCGGCTGGCGTAAGTGTGACTGCTCCAGCACCGGTGTTCGGCACAGCGCCTCCAACGGCGTCGGCGGAAGGAAGTCTTTACTCTTATGCCGTGGCTGCTACTGATCCTGCCGGAACCGCAGTCACGCTGAGCCTTACGACGGCTCCCGCTGGTGCGCAGTTGAACAACGGAACGATTGCATGGACGCCAACCTGGAATCAATCGCGCACGCCCAATCCTTTCGTTGTAACCGCGATATCGGTTGCCGGCGGCACGTCCACACAATCCTGGACACTTGCTCCAGACGGAACCGTATACGGTCATTACTTCCTGCATTTTTGGGGTAGCGGCAGCGACTCGGTAATTCCCGAGCGCGATTTTTCGGTCCCTCCATTCGAAAGAAATCCCGGGGTGCTGATGGTTTGGGCTCCTAAGGCCGACGGCACTCTGAACCCGATTCAAGGGGTTGGTTTCTCGGACGGGACATTCCAGTTCTCCGGAGTACCCGCTGGGAGCTACATCTTTTCTTTCGATGGACACCCACAGAACGTTTTTGGGATCTGGGAGAACACCAGCACGCTGTACTGGGATGCGGACGAAAACGGATATCCTCCGCTGGATCCGTCGCAATGGTGGCCGGAGGCGCTCGTCATCAATGTGACGGGCTTTGATCCGTTTGTCCTCGCCACCGATCAATTCGACCTTTACGACCGCGATGGATATTGGGATTTCACCTCCTGGTCGCCGGATGGAGCAACCTCGTTCGCGTTTGCGATTCCTTACCTTCTGGAAAACGCGCCGAGTGTTACGGACCGCTGGGTAGGCGTGCAGATCGTGGGTGTCCCGGGTACCGATCCGTTCACTTCACATGTAACGGGGCCCGCATCGGTCCAACCGTTCTCCCAACTCAGCGACGGAACCACCGTGACATTTGACGCGGCATTGACGCGGACTGTGCCCGGAACCGTGGATCTTAACGTCGCTTTCTCGACCTTCGCCAACGCATTTAATACGGCGGGCCCCGGTCCTTACATTCCATATACCTTCGAAATAATGGCGCTCTCTGAAGTGAAAGCACCGAAAAGCTCGCTCTCAGACCCGCGCATCAACCAGGTGAGTCCGATCCTCTCCGACGCTTCCATTCAGGGGCCTGCGAGTCCAGGAGATCCCGATCCCTGGCCCAAGGACGGGAACGGCAACGATACATGGCCTGGCGATCAGGACTACGGAACGCTTACATATAACGATCCCCTTGAAACGAGCGAGAAGACTGTTTACATCGTTACTGCCTCGGCGTCCTATTCCATTCCTTTCCCTGGCTCCTCAACTCCTTTGCCCTGGCAACTGTATATGACCTACGCATCGACAGCGCTGCCAAGCGGCCCGATATCGGCTGTGATGTTGCCGCCTGCGAACGGGAACGTCGATGACGTTAACTTTCTCACCGGCGGAACCATCAGCAACTCAACTCCGACGCTGCACTGGGACGCACCGGCAGGAAGCCCTGGTAGTTCGAAGGACGTAGTGACATATGAGATTTTTATCTGCGAACCGCAAGTTAGCGGCGGCAAGGGAGGCGGAAGCATCTCGTGCGTCCCCACTCTCGACGTCAGTTACATCCAGACCACCTCGTACGCGGTGCCAGCGGGTATTTTGCAGGCGGGGCACTCCTACATCTTCAGCGTTAGCGCGCTCTCTCTGAGAGACTACGATCCAACCAATCCGCAGCGATTCAGTTATCCGATCGCTTCGTCACAGGTGTCGTCCGCTGCCATCACGGTCGGAGGTGCGGCATCGAGTGTACGACGGTCGCCCGCCCAGAAAACAACGGAAGGTCGCGCAGGAGTAAATTCGCCTCCTCGTCCCACCATGCTTCCAGCGATTAAAAAGGGCAACCACAAGACCATCCTGTACACCGAACCCAGTTGGCACCGCCCAGCTGCCTTGCAGCAGCAGCAGACCCAGCGTCCAGACCCCATGTGATACATGGCACTTCTTTCGCCCACTTTACGAGGTAGTGTTCGCAGGCGCTGGTGGCCAAATGGCCGGTGGCGCGGCGAGATCCACGAGCTTCCGGAATCGCGAGAGGTCGAAGGCTTCACCACTTTAGGGGAGCTCAAGACACCGAGCCCATACATACCTTTGAGGAAAGTTTGCTTCGAATCTGAGCTGAGCTCTCATTCCTTGACATGAGTCACGTCCTGCTTACGAGCATATGTGATAAGCGGCGGTGACAGACCGGCACCCGCGCCGACACCGGCGAAGATCCAGCCATTCGCAATGCCGCGTTCCTGCGTCGGTATCCAGCGCGCGACGAATTGGTTCGAAGCCGGGTAGACGACTGCTTCGCCTATGCCGAGCAAGAATCGTATCGATACAAATAGAATGAGAGCCCCGCGGATGCCGGATGGAACCGCCGCCGTGAGTGCCGTGAATACGCCCCACCAAATCACGCCGCCAGCCAGCACGCGCCGCGGACCCAGCCGGTCGGCCAATCTCCCACCCGGAGTTTGGAATAGGGCATAACCCGCGAGAAACGCACTGAATACCCATCCCAGCTGAACATTGCTGAGATGGTAGGCCGCAGCCAGCGAACTCCCCGCAATCGAGATGTTCACTCGATCCAGAAAGGCGACGACACTCAAAATGAAGAGCCAAAAGATGAGGAGCCAGCGCACGTTGCTGGTGTTGGAACCCGTCATCGCCATTCTCCGGGCATAGTTCGACATTGCGAACGTGGCGTCGCGAACTTACTCATGATTAACTTGTATTTCTACTCGTAGTCTTTGACGATCTGACGGGACTCGCCCAAGCCTTCGATTCCCAGTTCAACGACATCCCCAGCCCGAAGATAAGTAGGAGTAGTCATTCCCAGCCCGACCCCGGCGGGTGTTCCAGTACTGATTACATCTCCGGGAAGAATCGTCATGAACTGGCTTACATAAGAAACCAGGGTAGGCACGTCAAAGATCATATTTTCGGTGGTACTGTTTTGCCGGAACAGCCCATTTACCTTCAGCCACATTCCGAGGTTGCGGAAATCGGGAATCTCATCCGGAGTGGCGAGGAACGGCCCCAGCGGAGCGAACGTATCAGCGCTTTTTCCTTTGACCCACTGCCCTCCCTGCTCGAGTTGGAAATGACGTTCGGAATAATCGTTGTGCAGGGTAAATCCGGCAACGTACTTCATGGCATCTTCTTTAGCCACGTACAGAGCTTTTTTCCCGATGACGACCGCGAGCTCGACTTCCCAATCCACTTTGGTGGCGTTGCGGGGCCTCACCAGGTCATCATTCGGTCCCACCAGCGATGTGGTTGACTTGAAGAACAAGACAGGTTCCTTCGGCGCTTCCGCCCCGGTTTCCTTCGCGTGATCACGATAGTTGAGGCCGATGCAGATGATTTTGCTCGGCCTACAGACGGGAGGTCCCAGGCGAACACTTGGTGGGACCCGAGGCGCCGAAGAAGCCGATTTCCGAATCCAGGAGTCGAGCTCCGCCAAGCCGCCGCTTTTAAAGAACGCTTCGTTATAGTCAGAACCGAATCCCGTCGCATCAAGACGAGCGCCATCTTTCAGCAGCACACCCGGTTTTTCGTCGCCGGGCTCACCAAATCGAATCAGTTTCATTTGCTGTGATCTCTCCTCGAACTACCCACAAAGATTAGGTGTCTCTGGTATACAGGGTACTTTCCCAGAAAACTTAACCGATCTCTAAAAAGGCATTCTCGCATGATGATGAGAAAAATAGTCGCAGCGCTAGCGCTGTGCACTTTATCATTGCTGCTCGCACTGGCTCAAACCGCCGGCGATCGCATTGACCTGTATTTTGGCGATTGGTACTCTTCCACACCGCGCCCTTCCAAAGGTCTCTCGAAGAGCGGGACATTTTCATCCGCGGCGATCCGCAGAATCCAGTGAGTAAAGGCGCCGTTTCTCCGTTATCTCAATGCTTATGCTTATACAACGCTGAAGCCGCATGCTTCGACCAAGGCTACGCGCCTCGACGGGCAACAAGAAATTTATCTTATTCAGTCCGGTCGCGGCACGGCTACAGCGGCGGGACAAACTGCCGACCTGCATCGCAACATTGCCATCCTGGTTCCGGCAAACCTCGAGTTCACGATCAAAAGCACACGGGACGAACCCCTCGCTATGTTACCCTCTCACCATCGGAAAGCCGCACCTTGTGGACCATGACGACATTGAGGAAGTGCGGACGGGCCCTGGATGGAACAAGCCTCGCATTTGTTGGAAATCAACTGCGGCGCAGACTTCGGGAATGTCGTTCTACCATATTTCCGACAACAAGACGCCCTACACCAATATCAAGCAAAACGAAGATTCCCAAGTCAGATTTCTCTATTTGCGCGCGATCATCCCCACCAACCCAGGCCCGTCAATAGAACGGAAACTTCAGATCATGGAGTGACTTGACCAAAGTCCCGGGCATCGAAGCAGCAAAGATCGAGAGCAAGAGAAATCGGCTTACGTTCTGAGCATGGCCGCGCTGGTCTTTGGTGATGCGGCTACATTTTGCTTCCCCCGAATCGAAACGATTGCCGAGCCCTCGTAAGTCTTGCGATCACCGCGCGCTGGTGTAGCGTTTGGTCGTTTGTGTTCGTGAGTTATATACCTCCATGTTGCCGTCCGCCCAAACCGAGAGTTTCAGATAGTTGCCCACATCTGGCCCTCGAACATTGGCGATAAAGGATTCGGTCGAGTTGTGGGACGCACCGCCTTCGTTTGAAAAGTGAAGCTGCCACAGATCGTCGAGTTTCGGAGAATTCTTGACGATATCCCACGACGAAGGCGAACCACCCTTCTCCGCACCGTTGTCCATGATTGCAAGGCGCGGTGTAATGGCGGCAAGGAGCGCCGGGCTGTTGCTCTGCAACCAGCCATGATGCGAAACGATGAATACGTCGACCGGCCCCAACTTGTTAATGGGACAAACAAGCTCCATTTCCTTATCCCACGTCAGATCGCCCAGATCGAGAATCCGCACCTTCCCGAAAGTGATGATGGTGCCGAGCGAGCGGGGGTTTTCCGTTTGGTCGACGGGCCGTCTTTCGGTCGTTGAACATGTGGGATTCTGTGTGCCAGCATTTAGCAAGGGCTTTTGGAGAAGATCACCGTCAGAACTCACGACCTCCGCACGAAATCCCTGGATCGGCAGAATATCGCCCACTTTCGCGACGATTCGTTTCACACTCTGCCCGGCGACGAGCTTTTGGTAAGCCTCCCAACTCTCCTCCGTTTCCCGATTACCGGGCTCCCGGTTCGCCCCATGGTCAATAAACGCGCCGACAGGAATCTTAGCGAGGAGCTGCGGCACGCCACCGGCATGGTCCACGTGGTAGTGAGTGAGCAGGACAAGATCAATTCTCGAGACACCGGCTTTCTTGGCTGCGGCGACAATGCGGTCCGCGTCACGTCCCGCGTTGCCCGGCCAGCCGGTATCGATAAGCAGCGATCGACCTTCAGGCGTGACGAAGAGGGTCGCCTGCCCGCCTTCGACGTCCACAAAGTAGATTTCCAGGGCCTTGCCGGGCGCGGCTTGAG
>DATFVD010000365.1:0-3387 GCA_035260505.1 Terriglobales bacterium | reverse complement strand
TTGCGCACAATGATCTCGCCCCGTGATGCACTGATCAGTCCCTGGCTCTCAAGCGCGTGTAGCGCCTCCGTGACGCCAGCTCGCCGCACACCGAGCATCAGGGAAAGAAACTCATGAGTGAGCGGCAACCGGTTGCCCTCGATACGGTCGTCAGCCATTAAAATCCATCGCGCCAGACGCTGATTGAGTTTGGCGCGAGCGTTCGACACAGCCGTGTGTGTAGTCTGCACCATGAACGCTTGCACATATTTCAAGAACAGACCCTGCAACGAAGGGCTGCTGTTCATCGCTTTGCGAAGTTCAACTGCGTCGATGCGTTGTCCATGCCCCTCAGCCTGAATGTAAGTAGATTGCGCCGAGCGATGATTGCCGAGCACGATGGCCAAACCTGTCATTCCCTCGCGTCCAATCAGCCCGACTTCGACTTTGGTCTGTTTTGCCTGCGTGGCGACCACGGATGCGAAGCCGGAATCGATGAAGTAAACATCATCGATCCGCCTGTTCGGCGTTTCCAGAACCCGACGAACTTCGAGGGCAACCGGTTCAAGACTTGGCTGCAACAAACCGAAGTCGGCGGTTGAAAGCAGGCTAAGCAATCGATTGCGAGACTGGCGTGAGGACGGTCGCATGGCTCTGTGCCTCCTTTGTGGGGCAAGAGCACTGCCTGGTCTCTCAACCGTTGGCGCCCGAGGGTTCGCTGCAAACGGTGGGTGCAGCGTACACCCAAAGCCAGCCGATCCCAAGGACCTATTTCGTCTATTGTACGAAATAGTACGAATCTGATGGAACGATGAGGCATGCCATTAGTTAGCATTCGTGGCGCCAAACGCGCTGAGGGTGCAAGCCGAAACAACCGCTGGGCTCAGCTCGTTGCTGAGGGGGAGGTCAGCAGTACTGTCCTAATCGAAGGCGTGGCTATGTCAACGGCAAACGTGCCAACGGCAAGGGAATGTCGCCAGCGTGCGCAGGCATGTTTGCTTCTTGCAACCACGTCCGTCGATTTCTACGCCCAGGATGCGCTTATCGAGCTGGCGTCCGACTTTGAAAACATGGCGGATAGCCTGGAACAAACAAAGGCTAGCAACAAAGGCTAGCAACCTAGAGGACCACCATCTGCAGGATTGACGACGGGACGGCAATGTCGGTCGGACGCTGTGGCTTTTTGCGGTCAGGAGATGTTGATGCAGCGAATGCTCAACGAGGCCGAAAAGCTGGAGATCATTGAGCGCGAATGGGCGAAAGCGCGGGCAAAAAATCCTAAAGTTGTAATCCGCGTGAATGTGGAAGCCAAAACCGACGAAAGCGGAAAACCGAACGTCCATGTTTTGATTGCGTTCTCAAAGCCGAGTGCCCTCGAATGCAATCGTTCCGAGGCCATGACTTGATTCGAGAGCCGGGGCTCGGAAGGGAGCGCTGTGGAAACAACAATCCCACCCGCGTGCCTGGATTGCGGAACCCCGCTTTCACTTGTGTCCGTGGTCGAGAAGTTTGGTGATCGACCTGCGGTTCGCGTATTCAAATGCGAAGAATGCGCCCGGCTGATGATGTTCTTTCTTGAGAACGGTCAGCTCCGGAAGTTCCGGAAGGTGAAACCGGGTTCTCTCCATCGGAGGGGGTGGCATTTTGTTTCAAACGATAAATAAGGAACCATCCGCGCTCGTTGCGGTTATGGCTGTGTACGAAACCGTACTCAGCAGGGGGAGAATCAAATGCACCCGCCTGATGAATTCATGAGACACGCTGACGAATGCGAAGTGATGGCCAAATTCACCCGCGACCCACAGAGCAGTGCGACGTGGAGGGGTATGGCGCAAAGGTGGCGCCAGTGTGCGCAATTGGCCAAACGACAAGGCTCAATAGTTCGCTCCACGAAGCAGCCGCGAAGACCCGTGGCCGTTTCGGCTGCTGTTTGAACGCCAGCAGGACGGAGGCTGTCCCGGTTGAAGGCCTCAGAAATTTTCGTGCCCCTTGATCGTCCATGCCCAAAGCGGCAAGGGAAAATTCGGGCGCATGTCACGGAGTGAGCAATGACCCGCGCAACCGATGTCCGCGTCGTCTACAGACGACATGCCGAAACGTGTTTAGCGGTGCTGACCAAAACCTCTAATCCGACATCGCAAGCCATGCTGACGGCAATGGCGCACACATGGCTCCGGATGGCGGAATCGCCGGCCGTAACTGATGCAAGCAGTGATGAGCAATTTCGCCGGAATGCCGACGAAGCGCTCCGGAGGGTAAGCAATGCCCACCTGGACGTGCAAGCTTCATGGCTGCGTTTGGCAGACTCTTGGCTTCGGCTATTGAGAGGTGACGAGAAGCCGAGTGAATGGCATGCTTCAAGCAAGATGGCTGACAAGAATCCAGAGGACGCCCATCCCTGTCATTAGGGTCCTTCGCGCCCGATGGCTCCCAGGGGCGCGTCGGGCATTATTGCGACAGCCTCAGCCCGTTGTACGTCGGATGATGTGAGCTAAATCCCCAGATCAGCCACAAGCCTCGACGGCGCCAACGCAAAACAGTCGCAGGCTGGACGAGTACCAGGCTGCGCTGCCAATCCGCCCACCATCGCGACAGAACGACCCATAACAACCGCTGGCCTGGGCGCAAACATGGACGCCGTGTGGCCGTTCGCTTTAGCACCGCGTCGCCCATCGAGTCGACCTGGGTATTTTCGCCTTGCTCACCTAGTTTCTGGGCAGCATCGATCGCGAACAGCATCGCTCAGCCTGACTGTGGTAGGGCCCATACTCTTCATCACCGAACTTGATCAGCCATTCGTCCTTGTGCTGGACGACAATATATCGAGTGTGAGGCATGATCTCCTCCTTGTGTAGGTCGCGGCGCGCCTGCTACCGGGTTAGCCGGAGGGCAGGTGCAATATGTTCGCTCGCGGCCGATCCGACGGCTTAATTGGCCCGTGTACCGGGGAGCGCAATCGGGTGGCGACGGGCCGGCGACACCAAGGACAAAAGTCGGTCGGAAATAACGTTCCGCAGCAAGAACCTTTGCGGTCGCTGCGAACTTCGAGCCCCGGGGACGGCGGAAGCCGAACCTGACACGTCCGCTCCCCGAGGCATGGCGGAGCGGGTTCGCGATGCTCATATCTCGAATGAGTTGTCGGATCTCGAGTGGCATCTTCGGACGGCCACCGCGAGGCCTTGATCGTGAGCGCCAGTAGGCTCGGAAGCCGGCGTGGTGCCAGCGGATCACCGTTTCCGGGCTGACCACCGCCAATGCCGCAAGCGTTAGACGGAGCGCGTCTTCCTTCGAAGCGCATGCTCGACTAACGCCCTCGCTATTCAAGCGACGATCAAAATAATGCGCGGTCCAAGACATGCCGTGCTGCGGAACAGATTGATCCATAGGAATCGGGGCACACCCTCATAT
>DATFVD010000364.1:0-3639 GCA_035260505.1 Terriglobales bacterium | reverse complement strand
GCGCAAGGGCTCGATGCTGCGGCCCTGTTGAAGCCGGCTACAGACGCCTGGCCCAGTTATAACGGGGATTATTCGGGCAGGCGCTACAGCACGTTAGATCAAATCAACGCGGGAAACATCCACTCGCTTACGCTGGCTTGGGCATTTAATACGCGTGGTTCGGTGCTCAAGTCCACGCCGCTGGAAGTGAACGGGATTCTCTATTTCTCTGCGCCTGACAATGTGTGGGCCGTTGATGCGCGCTTTGGGCGCATGATCTGGCATTACCAGCGCCCCTCGGAAGGCGATCACATTGGGCATCGCGGCTTGGGAATGTACAAGGACTGGCTGTACTTCACTACGCCGGACGCGCACCTCATCAGCCTGGATGCCAAGGATGGCAAAGTGCGTTGGGACGTGGAACTGGCGGACGCAAAGCTGGGATATTTTTCGACGATGGCACCGCTGGTGATTCGCGATCACTTGATTGTGGGCGTCTCCGGAGACATGACCGACGTGCGAGGGTATCTGAAGTCGATCGATCCGGAGACGGGAAACACGCAATGGACGTGGTACACGGAGCCTGATCCGGGCCAACCTGGATCCGAGACGTGGCCGAAAGATGGCGACGCTCTGTTGCATGGCGGTGGAATGACCTGGATGACGGGCACCTACGACCCGGACCTGAACTTACTGTACTGGGGAACCGGCAATCCCAACCCGGTGATGTCCGGCGAGAGCCGCCCTGGCGATAACCTTTATACGTGCTCGATTGTGGCGCTGAACCCGGACACGGGAAAGCTGGTATGGCATTTCCAGCCATCGCCACATGACGTGCATGATTGGGACGCGGTAGAGACGCCGGTTTTGCTGGACGCTGAATTCAAGGGCAAGCCACGCAAGCTGTTGGCGCAGGCCAGCCGGAACGGGTTTTACTTTCTGCTGGATCGCACGAATGGGCAGTATTTGGCGGGGGCGGCGTTCATCGATCAAACGTGGGCTACGGGACTTGACGCGCACGGACGACCGATTCCCAAGCCAGACTCGGCGCCCAGCCCCGACGGCACGCTGATCACGCCTGGATCGGATGGGGCGACGAATTGGATGGCGCCGAGCTTTGATCCGCAGACGAATTTGTTTTATGTGACGTCGCGGCGCGTTTTCAGCATTTACTATTTGACGGTGACCGGGAAGGTGGAAGGGTGGGGAGGCCGGGACCGCAACCTGTGGGCGAACTCCACGATACGGGCGCTGGACTACCGGACGGGGAAAGTGATTTGGAATCATGAAACCGGGGATGGGGAGAATGCGGCGGGAATCCTTACCACCGCCGGCCATCTTCTCTTCAGCGCCGACAACGCCGGCAATTTGCTGGCGCTCGATCCGGCGACGGGCAAGACCTTGTGGCACCTGAATGCCGGCGGACGCCTGGCGGCCTCTCCGATGACATACCAGCTTGATGGACGGCAGTATTTGATTGCCGCGGTGCAGGACGTTCTGTACGCGTTTGCGCTGCCGGAGAGTGGTTCGGTTAATTAATGTCCGCCTTGGAAGAGTCCCGCTGGCCATCGCGGCTACGCGGTACGCGGGCGCCTGCGGCGCGCCGGGATGCGCTGAAGCGCCCCCCCTACAACGGCTCGGTGCGGCTGAGGGAGACGGTGGCCGCACTGCCGAAGGAGCAGAATTGAAACTGAAAGATGGGGAGTAAGTGCGGCCTGTATTCTTCGGGAAGACGAAGGCGGCTAAGATAAGGTTCCTTTCGGAGGTCAAGATGCGCGTGCGATTTGCGTTGCTGGTGTTGGCGACGGCGGTTGTGTCAGTGGCGGCGACTTCGCCGGATACGCGGGAGATCACCGACCCGAAGAAAATTAGTTCCGCCGAGGTGAGCGGGGCCGGAGCAGTGCCAATCGGCGACCTGTTTTACACGCGAAGCACGGGAGGCGGGGCATGGTCGCCCGATGGCAAAGAGGTGGTGTTCTCTTCGAATTTTACGGGACGGTTCAATCTTTGGAAGGTTAGTTCGTCTGGGGGATGGCCGACGCAACTTAGCCAGTCGGATGACCGGCAAAACGGCGCTGTGTGGTCGCCGGACGGAAAATGGATTTTGTATCAGTCGGACCAGGGCGGAGCGGAGATCTATGATTTGTTCGCGATTCCGAGCGGCGGGGGCAAAGCCGAGAATCTGACAAAGACGGACGAGATTTCGGAGACGGCACCGCGCTGGTCGCCGGACGGAAAACAACTGGCCATCTCTTACAAGAAAAAAAGCGCACCGGTCACGGACGTTGCTTTGATGGATTGGAACACACGGGCGGTGCGGAACCTAACAAACGAAGCGACCGCCGATCATCTTTGGTCGGGACCATTGTGGAGCACGGACGGGAAAGTTTTGTATGCGACGCGGGTCAACGCGGGCTTTACGGATGCTAGCGTGTACCGGATTGACGCGGCTACCGGCCAGAAGGAGGAATTGACACCGCACGAGGGGCAGAGCCGCACGAACGTCTCGGCGGTTTCACCGGACGGGAAAACGCTGCTAGTGACGTCGGATCGGCCTGGGGGATACCCGAATGTGGCGCTGCTGGATGCGGCAACCAAGAAGCTGACGTGGGTGACCGATCTGAAATGGGAAGCGGAGGCCGGAGAGTTTTCGCCGGATGGGAAATGGTTCACGTATGCAGTGAACGAAGACGGGCGCACGGATGCGTATCTCGCAGACACCGCTACCCGAAACGCAACAAAGTTGAATTTGCCGGCAGGGTTGAATGGATTTTCGGGGAACCCGAGCCCGTTTTCTCCGGATGGAACGCGCATGCTGGTGAGCCACCAGAGCTCGACGCAGCCGGGAGACTTGTGGGTTTATGACGCACGCGCGAAGGGTGCGACGCAACTCACCTTCAGTGCGATTGCAAGCTTGGGAGCCGCGAAACTGCCGGCTTCGCAAGTGGTGCACTATAAAAGCTTCGACGGGAAGATTATCAGCGCATTCCTATGGGTGCCGTACAACTTGAAGCGGGATGGCACGAACCCGGGAATTGTGCTGCCACACGGCGGGCCGACGGGACAGACGGTGGACTCGTTCAACCGGTTTGCGGCGGCGCTGGCCTCACGTGGGTACGTTTGCATCGCGCCGAATGTGCGGGGGTCGACCGGTTTTGGAATGGAGTTTCAGAAGGCGAATGTGAAGGACCTGGGCGGGGGCGACTTGGAGGACGAAGTTTATGCGACGAAGTTCTTGGTTGCGACAGGATATGTGGACGAGAAGAAGATCGGAATTACCGGTGGGTCCTACGGCGGGTACATGACGTTGATGGCTATCGGCAAGAAGCCGGAGCTTTGGGCGGCGGCGGTGGAGCAATTCGGCATCATTAATTGGCTGACGATGCTGGAGCACGAAGACCCGTTTCTGCAAGAGTATGAGAAATCGCTGCTGGGCGATCCGGTGAAGGACCGCGAAATCTATGAGAACGCTTCGCCGATCAAGTATCTTCGGCAGGCGAAGGCGCCGTTGCTGGTGCTGCAGGGCGAAAATGATATTCGGGTGCCGAAGGAAGAAGCCGAGCAGGTGGTGGCGATTTACAAGGAGAGCGGAAAGACGGTGGATTCGCACTTTTATGCGCAGGAAGGGCACGGGTTTGCGAAGCGGGAGAATCAGATTGA
>DATFVD010000363.1:0-19255 GCA_035260505.1 Terriglobales bacterium | reverse complement strand
GACTGAAGGCGCGCATCAGTACGGCTCCAACATCAGTAAGCCTCCAGGATATTCGCCACCAGGGTGCGAGCGAAATCCCGCGACAGGCGATCGACCGCCGGAGAATCTTCCTGAAAAAAGCTGGCGAGATCCCGCGACAGCTCGTACTGATCGTGAAAAAGATAGGAAGGATTCTCGAAGAGCACCTTGCCCTGACGGTCAGTCAGTCTCACCTGTATGCTCACGGTGATCAGAGCGCTGGCCGCGCGCCCGGTCTGGGAGTCGTATGCAAGCGGGGTCGCCGACGCCGACAAAACCGTCGCCTTCAGCACTGCATCCGCATCGCCTTTCGTATCGTGGATCACGCGATATTGGGTGCGGGAGTTGAATTCGCGCACCACGGCATCTGTTAGCCGTTGCTCGATGCGAAAAGTCTGGCTTTGGCTGACGAAGCCGGGAATCGCGATAGTGTGGACATTCTGTGGCAGTTCGACGGCACTTCCCGCTGTGTGGTAACCGCAGCCTGCCGCGGCCAAGCCGGCTGCGAGCAGCACTGCGGCCGGCCACCGGTGCATTGAAGCAGGCCTCATTGAATCTGACCTCTCGGCCGGGACGCCGTCATGGTCTCGGCGCATTCGACGGCGGTCAATGCGGCAACGCGCAGGTTGTCGGTAGTTGCCCAGAGCCACACTCCGTTTTTGTTATTTGCGTCGATGGTGAGTGAAACCAGGATGTCTCCCTGCCCGGCGGCGCTCACACTGGTGGGAGTATCTTCTGGGCTGCCGCTGACGACAACGTGCTCCCCCGCAAGGGCCTGCGACAAATCTGCAATCGCCACTGGCTTCTCCATCTCCAGATAAACAGAAAAGCCATGCCCATGGAATACAGGCGCCTGCAGCACCTGCAGCGAAGGCCCGGCGGCGCTGCGGGCAATGTGCTGATAGTGCTTCCGGATTCTTTGCGATACCGCTTCCAGCGCCAATTCAGACCTCTGTCCGTAGCGTGGCACCATGTTGAAAGCTACCTGGATGTCGAAGACATTCTTCGGCAACTCCTGGAACGAGAGCAGATTTATCGTCTGCTCATGCAGTTCGTCCATCCCCTTTTGGCCGTTCTCCGATGCCGGTTCAAAGACGGTCGCGACCATGCGTTGTATTTTGGCGGCCCTCTCGCTCCGCAAAGCGAGCAGCGCGAGGACCGTAGCCGCTGGATGAGCGACCACGACGGGGCCCGGCTGCAACTCCGGGGCAATGGGCTGGCCGGTCTGGCGCTCGATCCAGGGCGAGCGGATCGATGCTCCCGCTTCATCTTCCAGCGCGAACGAGAGATCCACGATGGTATCGCCCAGGTCGCGCGCCGCCTTCCAGTTCTTGCCCGTGGAGCGCGGATCGGAAGCGAAGAAGGTGAAGTCCACGCGCTCGAACTGATCCGAGCGGATGCTCTGGATAAAACTCATCTCGTCACCGACCGCTTCTAACTGGCCGAGAGACTCATCGTCATCGAGCAGGCGGACATCGACTGCGGGAAAATTCCGTTCGCGCAGAATTTCAGCAATCTCTTTTCCCTTGAGAGACGCAGCGCCAACGATGGCAACGCGGTAAAGGTTCGTGCCACGGAGATCAGCCTGCGAAGTGGCGGATTTCGAGACGGGAGGCTTGGAAAGAGGATTCATGGAGTGTGAGATGCCTCTCGGTACACCGGAGGTGCAGGCGGAGCCTTGCGACGGAAGATCCACTGCAGGCGCCACAGGACGCCGGAAGCCATATATAAAATTGCGATGACGAACAGCGCCGGCCGGGAAAATAACGCAATCAAAGCGACCACCACCGCGATCACCACAATCAGGCGGAACGGTCGGCGCGATCGAAAATCAATATCCTTGAAACTGTAGAAACGCCACGTGCTGACCATCAAATAACCGACTACGACGACCATCATCAGCCAGCTCATCGCTGTCCACCAGGAAATCACGGGCACGCCGGCGGAGTAGTGAACGATCGCCGCGATGACTCCCGCCCCGGCCGGAATCGGCATGCCCACGAAATACTTCTTTCCCGGACGTCCCGGATTCGAAGGCTGCGGGTTTTTCGCAATGTTGAAGCGCGCCAGGCGGCTGGCGCCAGCCATGAGGAACGCAAAGCAGGCGATGGAGCCCAGTTGTGTCGCCCGCAGACGCAGGTCAGGATCAATCGTGCCCGGCAGCAAATGAAAGCCCCACATCCACGCAAGCAGCGCCGGGGCAACGCCGAAGGTGATCACGTCAGCGAGCGAATCGAGTTCCCTGCCGAAATCGCTGGCGGTGTGGGTCATGCGCGCGATGCGGCCGTCCAGACCGTCGAACAACACTGCAAAGCCGATGGCCTTGGCGGCGAAATCCAGATGCCAGGCTTCACCCGAGGTGCCATGCACGGTCTGCAAAATGGCGTAGAACCCCGCCGCGATATTCGCCGTGGTGAACAGCGAGGGCAATATATACATGCCTTTACGCAGTTTTCCGCGCGGCTGGTCCGATTCACGACGACGCGGCGTTTGCTCATCCATGTTCAGTGCGCCTCTCGCTCTCCGGCCGTGCCGGCATGAACCGCTTGTGGATCTAGCTGCGTAACCGGTAAAACGGCAAGTATAGTAGCTCCTCCCTTGACGCGATCGCCCCGCTTCACCTGGATCGCGGCATCGCGATCGAACAGAACATCCACGCGAGAGCCAAACTTGATGAGCCCAACCCGCTCGCCGCAAGCTACGCGGTCTCCCACCTTAAAATTAAAAACGATACGGCGCGCAATCAGGCCGGCGATCTGCTTGAATATCACGGTCCGGCCTTCACCTTCCACGGTGACGATGTTCTGCTCGTTCTCCTCCGCCGAATTCGCTTGCATGGCGTTGAGGAACTTGCCGCGCTGATAGCGCACGTCGCGGATCACTCCTTTAATCGGCGAGCGGTTCACATGCACATCGAATACGCTAAGAAAGATGCTGATCCGGTTTCGCGGAGTTCCGCCAGAAGTCACCGGAGATACGTCGGTCACTTTGCCGTCCCCCGGAGAGACAATGGCCCCTGGAAGCGTCGGAATCTGGCGCTCGGGGTCACGGAAGAACCACAGAAAGAAAGCTCCCAGCAGCAACACCGGGACGGCGTAAGGCCAAGTCGCCAGCCACGCGACGATGACCGCGGCGAGCAGGCATCCCACACCGTAGTAGTAGCCGTCACGAACCATAGGAATTCAGAACGATTATAGAGCGAGGCTGCGGCATTCCACATAACCGCAATAAAAAAAGGCGCTTAGAAGCGCCCGGCACGGAGACGCAGAGGCCCTCCGTTATTTCGTGATCTTGATGTTCCGGCGCGGTGGCTTGGGCCGGTGGCGGTCCAGGCTCCCCTATCCTCGGTCAATCTAGGCAGACTGCCGATGAACCTGGTGTTCCATACTCTGCATCTGGTCTTTGAGGCGCAGCTTTAGTTTCTTCAGCCGCACTTCTTCCAACTTTTCGTCGTCGGTGAGGTATCGCTTTTGGGTGAGGGATTCCAGCCGTTGGGAGTATTGCGAGTGCTCCTGAACCAGTCGCTGGAATTGATCATGACCGGTCAGGAGTTGCTCTCTGGGAGTCAGCATCCTTGCTAGACCTCCTGGTTGTTTCTTCCTGCACGGTTAAAAAATAGCACAGGAATCAGTCGCGGTTCAATGAGATTTCATAGGATTTTCATAAGAAGACTTTCTAGCGCCGGCAGGTGCCCTTGTACGCGAAAGTCGCACAGAAAGTGGTGCACAACCCGGGCTTTTCGGGCCATGTCAGCGCTCGAATCGAAGCTCGTACAGAATCGCATCTTCCGCCGGATCCCTGTAATACATTCGGCGGCGGCCCACCTCGCGAAAGCCGCGTTTTTCGTACAGTCGGCGGGCCGGCAGATTCGACTCGCGGACTTCGAGCAGAATGGTTGATGCAGTTGCACCTTCCGCGCGTCGTTCCAACTCGCGCAGCAACTCATTGGCGATGCCCTGGCGAAGGAACTCAGCAGCCACCACCACGTTCTCGATTTCCCAATCGCCCGCAACCGCCTTCGCGCAAACGAATCCGCAAAGCTGGCCTGCCTCCTCCGCGACCAGAACGATTCCGCTATCGACCGATTTTCTGTACTGGTCAGCACTCCAGTGGGCTGCGTCCGGCGCCTGCTGTTCGATGGCTAGAATCGGCGGCACGTCTTTCAAAGCAGCGGAGCGTATGGTCGCGGGCATGGAGGGTGTCACGTCGCTGGCTTCGAGAAAATTTCAGCGTCGGAATGTCGGATGTAGTTGGCTTCCAACTCTTCGGGACCAACCGCCTGGCCCCGCTGGAGATGCTCCCAGCCCAGACGGGCGATCACGCCGGCGCTCGGATACTCAATCAGCTCAACCTGGGCTCCGGCAGCCATACCCGCCGCCCGAACCGCTTCCGCCAACACGGCATCGGGTGTAACTACCGTTTTCTGCATGGCCTCGGCGAGAAACTCCTCCCGGCTCAGAAGGCATTCGCTGTGCATATGCGTCTCCGGCACGATTTCGTAGTTGCCCACATACACGTCGCCGCGGCTTGCATCAAGGGCCGCGAGTACTCGGCTATGCGCTGCGGCGTGCGCTTTACTGCTCCGGGCAACGGCTTCCAGCAATGAAATCGCGGCGACTCGTTTCTGCAGCGCCTCCGCCAGGGCTTTGATGGCGGCCAATCCGACGCGCAGTCCGGTAAATGACCCCGGACCGGAAACGACCGCAAATGCGCCGAGATCGCTCTTCCGATATCCGTGGTTCTCGAGCAGCGCCGCAATCTGCGGTACCAGTTGAGCCGAAAAGGCTCCACCGGCGAGCTGCACAGCTTCAATGATCTCGACATCGCTCTGGCCGGACGTTATCCGCGCCAGCGCGATGCTGCCATTCTTCCCCGAGGTGTTGGTTGCCAGCAGAAGATGGGACATTTTGTAATTTTGTAATCAGGTAATTTTGCAATTTCACAACAGGTCGGGTTCAAATTCACCAAATTACCTGATTACAAAATTACCAAATGAAACCGCCGCTCAGGCGGTTGCGATGCCAATCAGTGGCCGCTCTCTACTAACTCCAGCAACACTCCCACCGCACTCTGCGGATGCACGAACACATAACGATGCCCGCCCGCGCCGGTCTTGATCTCATTCGATACCAGGCGCACGCCGTCGCTCTTCAATTTTGTAACCGTTGCCGCCAGATCTGGAACGCGAATACAAACATGGTGCAGGCCCTCACCGTGCTTGGCGATGAACTTGGCGATAGTGGAATCGTCCGAAGTCGCTTCCAGCAGCTCCAGGCGACTCTCGCCCACGGGCACCATGACCAGCCGGACTTTTTCCTGCTCGACGGTCTCTTCCGGAGAAACGGTCAATCCTAGCTTCTCGTAAATGGACTTCGCCGCCGCCAGCGACTTCACCGCGATGCCGAGATGATCAATGCTGAATTCCATGATTGCCTTTCAACGACTGGCTCTCAACGACTGGCTCTCAACGACAGTCCGGCCTTTCCAGTTCGCGCCGACCGTGGACGGGCGAGGACGCCCGTCTCTCCACCGAATCTACATGGGGCTGACACCGCGCACAATCTCTTCCACCAGCGAATACGGGTCGCGCTTGTGCTCGGCGATCTCGGCCGCATAACGTTCGAGGCTGCCCGCGTCCGTCTCCATTCGAGCCCGAGCCTTTTCGAGCATGGCATCGCGCAGCATCTCGACCAGCCGCTCCTGCCAGTTCTCGACGTTCTTCTTGAACACCAGGTTCTCCTTCTTTAGGTACTCCTCGTAGTCTTCGATCGCCGCCGTCAATTCTTCGGTTCCCATTCCTTCGCTCGCTACTGTCTTTACGATCGGAGGAGTCCAGCGGTCGTTACGCATGGCGAGCGATTGCAGGGCGCGAATCTCGCGCTCCACGCGCTCGGCGCCCTCGCGGTCGCTTTTATTGATCACGAAGATGTCGGCGATTTCCATGATCCCGGCCTTGATCGTCTGCACATCATCGCCCATGCCGGGCACCAGAATTACGATGGTGACAGCCGCCAGGCGCACAATGTCAACTTCGTCCTGCCCAACGCCCACGGTCTCAATCATGACCAGGTCGCGGCCCGAAGCATCGAGCACAGTGGCGGCATCCGCGGTGGCACGCGCCAGCCCTCCAAGGGATCCGCGCGTCGCCATGCTGCGAATATAGATTCCCGGATCGGCGTGGTGGTCCTGCATGCGGATACGGTCGCCTAAAATCGCCCCTCCCGTGTAAGGGCTGGTCGGATCGACCGCGATGATGCCGACGGTATGGTTTTCTTTGCGATAGTGCTTGGCCAGTTGGTTAACCAGCGTGCTCTTACCCGATCCCGGAGCCCCGGTCAGACCGATGACTCGCGCCTTGCCGGTGTGCGGAAATAGCGCCTTGAGGAGCTCCGACCAACCGGGCTGGCGGTTCTCGACGGTAGATATGGCGCGAGCCATCGCGCGGGGGTCGCCGGCACGTAGAAGCTCGATCAGAGTTGTACTCGCAGGAGTCAAGCAGGATAGTGTAACAACCCGCACCGGTCCGTGTTGATCAGACCTCAGCGTCCGATCGCAGTCGGATGCTTCGGCTGGTAAAGCCCAAGCTTCCCGCCACCAGGCAGGAGGATCGTCGCCAGACTACCCCAGCTCTCCTCTTTCACCGAATCGCGCTTCACTCTCTTCCCTTTCAGCGATTCCATCGTCGACTTCAGATCGTCGCACATGAAGTAGAGCTCGTGCAGGTCGTTTTTCTCAGAGGGATGAAATGCAACTTCCGCGGGCGGCAGCGCAAAAATGAGCCAGCCATGGCCGGCGTCCACCGCGGGAAACTTGAGAACATCGCGAAAGAAAGCACGGTCGCTTTCCGGGTCCTTGCTGTAAACGATGACATGAGCTCCAGTGATCATTGCAGCCTCATTCTCACCCTCGCGGAACGGCGGCTATCGTAAGTCTTTCCGCAACTGTCACGCAATAACCAGTCTCTCAGTTGCCATTCACCATAGGGCTCGAAAGGTCTTTGACCACCGGCCCAATGGAACCACCGTGCAGATGGACGCACCGCAGGCGCATAATCCGGTAAACGTCGAAACTAAGAATCACCAACATCGTAACGATGGCCCACGGCAGCGTTCTCACCATCCACAGATTGATAACGTTGGTCAGTTCGATCGCCTTCGGCGCGGGAAGGCTTGGCGCGCTGATTCCGAAGAGAACTTGCGCTTTGAGCAACCCGCAGAACAGTCCTGCTCCGAGGCCGTCGGCCACCAAGCGGAGGCTGGCACGCCGCCGCGTCCAGTAAGGCCGGAAGAGATTCACGCCTGCAATGGCGATATTGGCTGCGGCCAGGAACAGAAAGCTCCAAAAAAAGATCCTCCACGCGGGAGTCAGAGTGAGCTGCGCCCCATAGAGATCAATGATCGGCCTGGGCCAGAACAGGCTCACGAACCAAACGTTGAATACCACAGCCGCGGCGATTTCAAACAAAGAGCCGAATCGCGATATACGGTTTGGGTCGCGCACAGGCGGCAGTTTACGCGGGCTCCAGGTGTTCAGAGCTTCCAGCTTGACGCCGCTTCTTTCAGCAATCGCAAAAGCAAGCGTCGTAAAGAATGCGAAATAGAGAACGGTCACCCACAGGTTTTCCATATGCAGGTAGCCGCGATGCGCGGGATCGACCAGCAGGAAGACGAGCCAGATCAGAAACCTGGGAACCACACACCCGATCAGCAAAACCGCCAGCACAAACCGGTAGATGGGGAACAGCGTGGGGCCGATCAGGTACTGCTGGGGCCGATAGCGTGACGCCACCTCCAGAGGTGACCCGCAGCGCTTGAGGATCGCTTCCACTTCCGCGTCCTCCAGTTTGCGCCCAAGTTCGGTTTCCTTCTCTTCGACCTGCGAGCGAAGATCTTCCGATAGTTCCGCAATGATGTCCTGCCTCTGTCGCTTGGGCAACCAGAATTCAATTGCTTGCAGATAACGATCGAGTAGTTCCATAGCCAGCTCCCTAAAGTATTCCGTTTAACGACGAATTGATTCTTTGCCACTCCGCGCCCAACTGTTTGAGCATCAGCTTGCCCTCGGCAGAAATACGGTAGAAGCGTTTGTTCCGCTTCTCTTCCTCCCGCCATACACTGGTCAGCAGGCCCTGGCTTTCCAGCCGGCGCAGGAGCGGATACAACGTTCCTTCATCAATTTCCAGGCCCTGCTCGGCCAGCGCTTTGCGCAGCGTGTAGCCGTAGCGTTCGGTCCGGAGCTGCGACAGCACCGCCAGGCTCAGGCAGCCGCGGCGCAGCTCCAGTCGAAGGTTTTCGAAGAGATCGTGATTGCCATTACTCTGTGACATACAGTGTACGCCACACACTGTACGTCAACCAGTATAGCTTGTCAAGAGGCATTTGCCCGTGGACAGCCGGGCGTCCCCGCCCTGCGGACGGGAGAGCGCCCGTCGCTCCACCGAAGAGGTCAGTCTTTCAGCAACTGCCGCGCAATCACCAGCCGCTGAATCTCGCTCGTCCCCTCGCCAATCGTGCAGAGCTTCACGTCGCGATAAAATTTTTCTGCCGGATAATCCTTGATAAACCCATACCCGCCGTGGATCTGGACGCCTTCATTGGCGCACCTTACCGCTACCTCGCTGGCGTAAAGCTTGGCCATCGACGATTCCATGGTGGTCGTCATCCCTGCATCCTTCATGGCGGCGGCCCGCAACGTCAGAAGTTTTGCCGCTTCGATTTCGGTCGCCATGTCGGCCAGCTTCCATTGGATCGCCTGAAACTCCGAGATCGCCTTGCCAAATTGCTGCCGCTCTTTCGAATACTTCAGCGCCGCCCCGTATGCGCCTTCGGCCATTCCGAGCGAGAGCGCGGCGATCGAGATGCGTCCGCCGTCGAGAACCCTCATGGCATCGATGAAGCCCCCGCCCTCTTTGCCCAGAAGGTTTTCGTCGAGCACAAAACAATCTTCGAAGATGAGCTCGGCGGTATCGCTGGCGCGCAGGCCGAGCTTGTTTTCTTTTTTCCCCGGACGAAATCCTTTAGTGCCCTTCTCGACAACGAACGCTGAAAGCCCGTGGGTGTTCGCCGCGCGATCGGTTATGGCCAGCACGACCACCACATCCGCATAGTGGCCATTGGTGATGAAAGTCTTGGTGCCATTGAGCACCCATCCGCCCTTCGCCCGCGCCGCCGTCATGCGCGCGCTGCCCGCATCCGATCCCGCCGAGGGCTCGGTCAGCCCCCATGCTCCGATGTATTCACCGGTCGCCAGCTTCGACACATACTTCTTCTTCTGCGCCTCGTTTCCGGCCACGTAAATGTGATTCGAGCAAAGGGATGTATGCGCTGCAACGATGATCCCCACCGAACCGTCAACACGGGCGAGTTCCGCGATCGCCGTGACGTACTCCACGTAACCCATACCCGCGCCGCCGTATTCAGGTGGGAAGATGATCCCCAGCAGGCCGAGCTTGCCTAGCTCCTTGATCGTCGCCAGAGGGAATTCACAAGCTTCATCCCACTTCATGACGTTCGGCGCAATCTCGCGTTCGGCAAACTCGCGCACCGTCTTTTTCAGGTGCAGTTGCTCATCGTTCAACTGGAAGTCCAAAGACCCTCCATCTAGTTTTCGCGCCTACCTAGCGTTCCGATACTGCTTTGAAACTGGCTATCACGAGCGAAGCGAGGGATCCGCAGTTCGCTCTGAAATTGTGATTGGGATGCCGCGCGCGGGGATGGCGCAAAAAATTGGCGCCCAACTTTTCATTTAAGCACGGCAGGCAGCAATCAAAGAAATCCTCGTACCGACCGGTTGGCTTGGGGATCGCCCACAAATGAGTGTCCTGGGATCAACGGCCTAGCCGTTTGAAAAACCAGGGGAGGCGAGTCGGAAAGAACAGTATGAACATGCTCCACAGCGCGAACACCCCCAGAAGCGGCGTCAAGAAACGGTCGAGAGCCTGGAAACACTATTATCTCGGAGGGTTTTTCCTTGCTTTCCTCAGAGCCAATTCGGGGGTATACTCCTTACAAAATCGGAGTGCTGGGTTCTCGAAGTCCCCTCGACAACCTCAGGCGAATGTACGCCTTTGTCGGGGGACCGAGGCGCGCTCCTCTCGCTAGCTCTCCGAACCCGGGCAATTCCAATGGATGAGCGCGACTACAGGGACAAGGATTCCGATAGCCCGACCATGCCGGGAGTTCGTGTGCCCGGAGACATAGTGGGCGCCGGGGCACTCACGCCTCCCCCTCTTTCCAATCCACCACTATCCGACGCTCCTACGTTGCCGCACGGGAGCCCGATGCCGCGCTCGGCCCAGGCACTTCCCTATACTCTTCCAGGTTCGCCTTCGGCCGGCAGCATCTCCGCCTTCCAAAGTCTTCAGCCGGGCGTGCTTTTCGGCGGACGCTACGAAATCCTGGGTGTGCTCGGACAAGGCGGTATGGGGGCCGTGTACAAGGCCCGCGACCGCGAACTGGACCGCCTGATCGCGCTCAAGGTCATCCGGCCCGAGCTGGCAACTGATCCCGCGATTCTGTTGCGCTTCAAGCAAGAGCTCATTCTCGCCCGCAATATCACGCACAAGAACGTGGTCCGCATTTACGACCTGGGCGAGGCGGATGGTATCCGCTTCATCAGCATGGAATACGTCGATGGCGACGACCTCCGCACGCTCTTGCGCCGCCAGGGAAAATTCGCGCCCAAGGAGGCCATCGCAGTGGTGGAGCAGGTCTGCCGCGCGCTCGACTCCGCCCATTCCGAAGGGGTGATCCATCGCGACTTGAAGCCCCAGAACATCATGCGCGACAAGCACGGCCGCATCGTGGTGATGGACTTCGGCCTGGCGCGCTCGCTCGGCGATACCGGCATGACCCAGACCGGCGCCATCGTCGGCACACTCGAATACATGTCGCCCGAGCAGGCTCTCGGCAGCACGCTCGACCAGCGCTCCGACATTTTCAGCGTCGGCCTGATCTTCTACGAACTGCTCACGGGAAAAGCTCCCTACGAGGCCGATACCGCCATCGCCAGCCTCATGAAACGTACTCGCGAGGAGGCGCGCTCAGCTTCGGACGTCGATGCCTCCGTTCCCAGATCCCTCAGCGCGATCGTCAGCCGCTGCCTGGAGCGCGAGTCGGCCAATCGTTACCATTCCGCCGTCGAACTGTTGCAGCAATTGACGACATGGGAAGCCAACCCCAACATCAGCGTCGAATCGCTGTCGAAGATGATTTCGCATCCGATCGTGCGTTCGTCGCGTTTCAGTCTCGATCTTCCCGGAAAGAGCTGGATGTGGATCGCCGGAGCCGTGCTTGTCGTTGTGCTGGCAATCTTTGCCGGACGCACACTGCTGAATCGCACGGGAACGTCGTCCGGCGAGATGGCGCAAGGCATTCCCTCGCTCAAACTGGGGAAGTATGTTGCAATCCTGCCGCTGAAAAAGGTTGGAGACGAGAAAGCCCTGGGCTATGTCGCCGATGGCATTGGAGAAGCTCTTGGTGCCAAGCTGTTTCAATTGAAGGAAGTCCACCTGGCGTCCGCTGACGCAGTCGACAAAGCAGTTGCCAGGGATCTGCCGCTTTCCAAGCTGGCCCGTGAACTGGGCGTCAACCTGGTGCTGCAGGGCAGTGTGCAGGGTACAAGCGACAAACTCCGCGTCACCCTCGGTCTGGACGATGCCACTACCGGCAAGCGTGTCTGGAGCCAGGAGTTCTCGGGAGCCTCGGGCGATGTGCTCGCCCTCGAAGACCAGATCTACGGCACCGTGGCCACCGCCCTCGCCCTTAAGCCGACGGATGAAGAGCAAGCCCGAGTTGGCGCTCATCCCACCGAGAACGTGAAGGCCTATGATCTCTATCTGCAAGGGCGGAACATACTGCGCAATAGTCACGGTATCGACGGAATCCGGCCAGCCGTAGCGCTGTTCGAGCAGGCCATCGACAAAGACCCAAACTTCGCTCTGGCCTATGCGGGACTCGCAGACTCCAGCCTTCGTATGTACGGGGCAAGTAAAGACGGCATTTGGGCGCAAAAAGCCACTCTGGCCGCCCAGCAGGCGGAGCGCCTCTCCAACAACCTGCCCGAAGTTCACATATCACTCGGCAGCGTCTACTCCACAACGGGTAAGAATACCCAGGCGATAACCGAACTGAAGCGCGCTCTGGAGCTGGCTCCGAACTCCGATGAAGCGTATCGCAGCCTGGGTGACGCGTACGTCTCCAGCGGTCTAAGTAGCGAAGCCGTTTCTGCTTACCAGAGCGCGGTCGCTGCCAACTCCTACAATTGGTTGAATCACATCGCCCTCGGCAAGGCCTATTTTGGGCTGGGCGATAACCCAAGAGCGCTCTTGGAGTTTCAGAAGGTTACTGAACTTGCCACCGATAATCCTATGGGCTATGGGGACATCGGCTCGGTGTATCTGCGCGAAGGAAAGTGGAGCGAGGCCATCCCCCAGTTGCAGAAGGCACTGTCGATCGCACCGGACTCTCCAACCTATTCCAATCTTGGCACCGCATACTTCTGGCTGAAGCGCTACGATGAGTCGGTCCAGATGTATGAGAAGGCAACCGAGATGACGCCCAATAACGAGGAACTGTTCGGAAATCTGGGGGATGCGTACAGGTGGTCGGGCCATTCCGACCAAGCCACCGCGGCCTATGGCAAAGCCATCTCGCTTGCCTTTCAGGAGCTTCGAGTAAACCCACGATCAGCCTCCATCATGGGTGATCTTGGTCTCCTGTATGCCAAGAAAGGCGATGCCGCGAACGCGCTGCAGTACACCCAGCAGGCGCGCGCCATAAGTCCCGGGGATGTGCAGCTGATGTACTCAGAAGCCCAGGCGAAAACCATGATCGGGAAACCGGAAGAAGCGCTGAGGTCGCTGCGCCTGGCTTTGGAGAAGGGTTATGCTGCGCAGGAGGCCTGGAGCGATCCCGAGCTTCAGAAGCTCCAGGCCCTGCCGCAGTTTTCACAATTGATGAACGAGTTTACCAAGAAGAACCACTAGGTCTTCAGGAGGTTCTTCCACATCTTGCGGCGCGAAATGATCGCGCCCAATCCCGTCACCATCAATGCTACCGTACCCGGCTCCGGAGCCGTAGACGCGTGCCCGCTCATAATGCTTCCGCCGTTCGTCCAGCAGCTCTGCGCAACGCAGGCGAAACCAATGTCGAAGCTCTGACCCTTCAATATCCCCTTGCGCGCATTCTGTCCGCCCTTGATGCCCGACAGAAGAATCTCAACCGAGCCGTCCTTCAACGTCTTCGTCGTGCAGCTCAGAAACAGAGTCTGGGTGCAGCTAATGGCATTCGCCGGTACGCCTTTTTCGATCAGGGTCAGCGAAGTCCAGTTTTTCCCGCTCGTGTTCGTGAAGAATAAAAAGCCCTTTCCCGACTTCGGGATTGTGAAAGAAAAATTCACGCCGACACCCGTACATCCTTGAGACGGGCAAAGCATCGGACTTCCAGTGCCACTGACACCTTGAATGATGATTTTTGGATCGTTGATTCCGTCGGCGAAAGCCATCACCGACCCGACTACCAGCAGCAAAGCAAACGCACAGATCTGAGAGATTTTCATCGAGGTTTTCCTGTTCACCAAAGGAATCTTGCTGGGTAATCTTCTCCCAGCTTTAGGGGGAGTGCGGCGAGGGTAGCTCGTTCAACGGTGCGGGTCAAGTGGAAATCAGCACGTCCTCAAAAATATATCCGGAACATGCAAACTGTTGCGCATCGCCCAGCTGGCCTGTGCAAATCTATGCACGTCCCTTTACTTTTGGCGCCGCATCGCGACCCAAAAAAAGCCGGAGCCCGAAGGCCCCGGCTGTCCAGTTGGTTGTGTGCCCGGATAAAGATTGATCTTGTGTGGAGGCTACGCACTCCGCCGCGGCCGCACCGTCAAGTCACGCACCTGCGCCAGAATGCTCGACATCTGCATCCCGTTTAGCTGCGAAAGATACGGCAAAATTTCGGCCACAAACTGATCTTCCATTAACTCGCGGACTTCCTCCTGCCGGTTCCGTTCTCCACCAGAGAGCAGATCCGGCACACTGACCTCGAGCGCCCTCGCCAGCCGCTCCAGCGAAGACAGCGTCGGCGTCGCCTTCTCATTTTCGATTTTCGAAACGTAGGTTCGGGGCACCGACATTCGCAGCGCCAACTGCCGCTGACTCAAGCCATTGCGCAGCCGCAATGATCGGATCGAGTACGCCAGCTTCAGATGCCCGCGCCCGTTAGAATGGACGTTCACCGGCAGCACTTCTGGCGCCGGAGTCATAGCCGCAATCTCCGCCTCGTCCTCATCCAAGGACAGATGGCAACGGCGGCAAAGACTGTTAGATGTGCGGAATTGCACCAAGAGACAACGGTCGCATCGTACAACTTCCCGTGAGTCCACGGGGGTTAGTGTGGTGGCCATTCAGGTTTTGCGAGTGCCAGAGCAGGGGCTACTCTCAAAGCCAACTACAAGGTAATCTGCCGGATGGAACCTGTGGAAGTCAAGACAAAAGTATGAAAAACAAGGCGTTTATCGAAACAGAACGCTAATCAAGTGGCAAAATTAGCAAGAAACAGGCCCAAAAGAATGAATAAACATGACGCGGCATGGTGTTTACTAACTGAGTTCACGCAATCAGAAAGTCTCCGGAAACATGCGCTCGCAGTCGAGGCTTGCATGCGCGCCTACGCCCGCAAAGCTGGAGCCGACGAAGAATTGTGGGGGACGGTCGGCCTTCTGCATGACTTCGATTACGAGAAATATCCGAGCCCCGACGATCATCCCTTTAAAGGTTCCGAGATTCTGAAAGAACGCGGCTATTCCGAAGAAATCCGGCGCGCCATCATCTCGCACGCCCAGTACTCCGGTGTCGCGCGCCTCTCACCCCTGGAAAAGACGCTCTTCGCCTGCGATGAACTCGCCGGATTCATCACCGCATGCGCTCTCGTCAAGCCGGGTAAATCGCTCGCGGAGGTCGAAGCCCCATCCGTCCGTAAAAAAATGAAGGACAAAGCGTTCGCCCGCAGCGTCCACCGCGAAGACATTATCGAAGGCGCCGCCGACCTCGGTTTGGATCTCGAAGAACACATCGCTTTTTGCATCGAAGCGATGAAGCGGATCGCGGCGGAGTTGGGGTTGGATGGGACGGCCGCCAGGTCTTCAACCCCTTAACCCGCGTCACAACTCTTTCAGCGCACCACCTCGGCCACCTTCCCGCTGGCAATCAACGCCGCGATGCGCGCGAAATCCTGATACATCACGCGATCCTTCTCCATCGTCGCGCATACCGCCCGGATCGACGCGTGCGCCTGCTGCAATGGCTTGGAAGTCTTTAGCGGCGCGAGGAAATCAATCGCCTGTGCCGCTGCCATGGCTTCGATGGCCAGCGCGTTGCGCGTGTTCTCCACCACTTTCTTCAGCTTGTTCGCCGCAGTCATGCCCATGGAGACGAAGTCTTCTTTATTCCCCGATGTCGTAATCGAATCGACCGATGCCGGATGCGCCAGAACTTTGTTCTCACTCACCAGCGCGGCGGCGGTCACTTGCGGCATCATGAATCCCGAGTTCATTCCCGCGCCCGGTGCGAGAAACGGCGGCAGACCTTCGCTGAGCGCGGGGTTTACCATGCGCTCCAGCCGCCGCTCGCTGATTCCCGCCAGCGCGCTCAAAGCAATCGCAAGAAAGTCGAGCGCGAATGCGAGCGGCTCGCCGTGAAAGTTTCCGCCGGAGAGCACATCGCCTTCTCCGTCCATCGCTTTCGGATTCTTCACGAATACCAGCGGGTTATCGACGGCCGAGTTCGTCTCTGTCTCAAACACCGCGCGGCAATGAGCGAGCGTGTCGCGTACCGCCCCGTGCACCTGCGGGATGCAGCGCAGAGAATAAGCATCCTGCACCCGGCTGCAATCGCGGTGCGACTCGCGGATCTGGCTCTGTTCAAGTAGACGGCGCAGGTTGGTCGCGGTCTTGATTTGTCCGGGATGGGGGCGGGCCTTTTGAATGCGCTCGTCGAAAGCCACATTGGTTCCCTTGAGAGCATCGCACGCCATCGCGCCGATGACGTCGGCGGTGTCGACCAGCGTCTCCGCGGCGAGCAGCATCAGAACGCCGATGGCCAGCATGGCTTGCGTGCCATTGATGAGTGACACCGCTTCTTTCGCTTCCAGCAGCAGCGGTTTGATCTGTGCGCGCTTGAATGCTTCGGCGCTCGCGATGCGCGCGCCTTTTTCGTCAAAGCATTCGCCTTCACCGATCAATGCCAGCGCCAGGTGCGCCAGCGGCGCCAGGTCGCCGCTCGCTCCCACGCTTCCCTGCGATGGGACCATCGGGGTCACGCTGCGATTGAGCATCTCGCAGATGGTGTCGATGACGATGCCGCGCACGCCTGAGTTGCCTTTCGCCAGCGAGTTAGCGCGCAGGAGCATCATGGCGCGAGTGTCCGGGATCGAAAGTGGTTCCCCCACGCCAACGGCGTGCGAGCGCACTAGGTTGACTTGCAGTTCGCGGACTTGATCGCCAACGATGTGCACATCACTCAGCTTGCCGACGCCAGTCGTGATCGCATAAGAAATTTTATTGCCTGCCACGAGTGCGTCGACGACGGCGCGGGCACGATTCACGGCTTCGCGCGCGTCGGGATCTAGCAGGACGGGCCGGCGAAGCTCGGGCTGCGCCACTTCGCGGACCGCTTCGAGCGTGAGATCGTTTCCGTTGATGTGCAAAGCTTGCAAGGCAGTTCTCAGTTCCCGGTTCTCAGTTCTCAGTCTCAGTTGTTGGTTGTTCGGCGTTGTTGGTTCGGTTCATGTTTGGTCCCAATGCTGCCTTCAGAGACGCTCCGGTTTCGTATCAGGGCATCTCGTTTCGCGATGCCGCAGATTCCAGAATCTGATGCCCCTTTAGGGGCTGCCCACGGCCGCGCGAAATACTTTTAGATATTTTTCCGGCAACACGCGGGTTTTCATCTTCGAATTGGCCACGACGTGCGTGGTCTCACCTTCGGCCAGCAACTCGCCGCTCTCCGCGCTGCGCAGTTCATACCCGAAGCGGATCACTTTCTCTCGCACATGTTTCAGATACGTGAGAACAATAACCTCGTCATCATAGTGTACGGGAGCCTTATAACGGCAGCGGGCATCGACCACGGCGATGAAGCAGTCGTCTTCGCGCTCCATATCCTTATAGCTGAAGCCGAACTGGCGGAGGAGTTCCACCCGTCCCACTTCAAACCAGACGAAATGATTGGTGTGATAGACGACCCCCATCTGATCGGTTTCGGCATAGCGGACGCGGATACGCGTCTCATTCACCGTCGCCGTATCTTTTATCCCGGCAGGCATCGATGTATCGCGCCGGTTCATCGTCCCGTCCACTTTGGTTTGCGCTTTTCGAGAAACGACTCGATCCCTTCGCGAAAATCGTCGCTCTCGCGGATGCCGGCATTTTCGCGGATGGCAGCCTCAATTTGCGCATCGAGTTCCTCGCGTGCGTGCTCGGTGAGCAGGCGCTTAGTGTTGGAAAGTGAAAGTGGACTGTTCTCCGCCAACTGCGCGGCTAGTTCGCGGGCGCGTTCAAGCAACCTCTCCGCAGGCACGATTTCGTTGATCAGGCCCATCTTCAAGGCTTCCGGCGCGTCGAAGATACGGCCCGTCAGTAGAAGGTCGCGAGCGATTTTCTCGCCGACCTGGCGCAGGAGAAAAGTCGAGACGATGGCGGGCACAAATCCAATCCGGACCTCGGTGTAGCCAAACTTGGCATCTGGCACGGCGAGCGTGAAATCGCAGAGCAGTGCCAGTCCGGTGCCGCCGGCGATAGCCGCGCCGTTGACCGCGGCAATTGTCGGCTTAGGAAATTCATACAGCGAGCGAAACAGGCTGACCATGGTTCGCGAGTCTGCGAGGTTTTGCTCGGGTGTACGGCCGATCAGGGCTTTCAGGTTGTCGAGGTCCATGCCGGAGCAGAAAGCCTTCCCCGCCCCGGTCAGGATCAGGATGCCGGCGGAGGAGTTTCTCGCTTCTTCCAGAGCGCGGATCAGATCGTCAATCAGTTCGTAGCTGATGGCGTTGCGCTTGTCAGGCCGGTTGAGGGTTAGAGTGGCGATACCGGAGTCGAAGGCGAGTTGGAGTGTTTTGTAGCTCATGCCGTTTTTTCAGAAGGGCTCAATCCGCGGCCGTTGAATTCTTGTATCTCGCGCCGATCTCAGCGCTCGCTCGCAGTAGGGCATCCAGCGACTTCAGCGTCGGCAATTGCGCGCCACGACGGCGAAGCGTTTCGATTACCGTTTCCGTCGGAATATTCCCAACTAACTCATCCTGTGCGAAGGGGCATCCACCTAAGCCGCCGATGGCGGAATCGAAACGGCGACAGCCAGCCTCATAGGCTGCGATGATTTTCGCAGCGGCCTGATCGGGGCGGCTGTGCAGGTGAACTCCGATTTCGAGGTAATCGTACTTTGCCATCACCGCGGAGACTACTTCTTGAATCTTTTCCGGTGGAGCCAGGCCTACGGTATCAGCAAGCGAGATCCTGCGAATCTCCTGCAACTCGAGCAAGGCAACAGCTTCTTTGACCTCATCCACACTCCAGGGGTCGCCGTAGGGGTTGCCGAAGGCCATCGAGATGTAGACGACGGTGTCGAGCCCCGCTTCGTCCGCTCTCTTCTCGATCTTTTCCAGTTCCTCGATGGCGTCTTCCAGCGTCTGTCGTTGGTTGTTCTCTAGAAATGTTGGCGAGATCGAATACGGAAAGCCAAGGGTGCGCACGGCTTCAGTCGCGATCGCCCGTAGCGCGCCCTTTTCGTTGACCACGATGCCGATAATTTCCACGTCATCGGGCGGATCGAGTTCCTTAAGAACTTCTTCGGAGTCGGCCATCTGCGGGACAGCGTTGGGAGAGACGAAGCTGACCGCATCAATATGCTTGAAGCCCGCGGAGATCAGGGCCTGCAGATAGTTGGTCTTCAGTTCGGCAGGGATCTGACCCTTGAGGCCTTGCCAGGCATCGCGGGGACATTCGATCAACTTGACGGCTTCGCTCATGCAGCTCCAGCAATCTGGTCGTCGGACGATCGGGCCAAGAACTTTTGTCAGATCACACGATGCCAGATGACCCGGTCACCCGATTCTAAGTTTGCAGAACTCCCACCTTGAACTCCGGCACCTCGGGGTTCAGCGATGCCGCTTCCAGCGCCTGCGTGATAGCTTGGCGCGTCTCCATGGGGTCGATGATCTTATCGATCCAAAGACGGGCGGCACCGTAGCGCGGATCG
>DATFVD010000362.1:0-13901 GCA_035260505.1 Terriglobales bacterium | reverse complement strand
GCGCAGGTGGCGCTGGCGAAAAAAGATAACGCTGCCGCGGTCAGGATGTTTCGCGAGGCGGTAGCAGTGCAGGATACGTTGAAGTATGACGAACCACAGGATTGGTTCTTTCCGGTGCGGGAATCGCTCGGCGGAGTCCTGCTGATGAATGGTGACGCCAAAGGAGCGGAGCAAGTGTTCCGGGAGGACTTGACGAAGAATCTTCGGAATCCGCGATCACTGTTCGGTTTGAATCAGGCCCTGAAGGCACAGGATCGAAATTCCGATGCCTGGTTTGTGGAACAGGAATTTCGCAAGGCGTGGAAGGTCGGAGCGGGGGATTTGAAGGTTGAGGATCTGGTATAGGCGCCGGGGAAAAACTGTGTGGTGGCGGGGCTCCACCCCTGCGGCACGGGGCATAGCCCCGTCACCACACGAGTTGTCACCACACTAACAAGTGTTTGGGTCACGGTACCGATGATTGCGCTCTCTCTCGATGGAATAGACATCGTGTGGAAGGCCTCGCCAGGTCACTTCTTTCCAGATGGTCATGCCGACGCGCTTGGCGACGCGGCATGAGGGCAGGTTCTCGGGGCGGATCAGGGATATCAGCCGAGCAGCTTTCAGGTGCGTGAATGCCCAGTCACGGCAGGCCGTGGCGGCCTCGGTCGCGAGACCTTGGCCCCAGAAATCGCGGCGCAGGTGGTATCCGATTTCGTAGAGGCGCTCGCCTTCGACTTCCTGCAGGATGATGCCGCAGTCACCGATTACTTCTTGCCTCTTCGTTAGCTCCATAGCCCAGAGGCCGACGCCGTCGTTCTCGTAGCGCTGGCGGTTGCGGTCGATCCATTGCTCGACACCGGGGCGATCGTAGGGTGCGAGGTAATAGCGCATGGTTTCCGGATCGGACAGAACTTGGGCCAGAGCGTCGACGTCTTCGGGAGTGAACTCGCGGAGCCGGAGGCGGGCGGTTTGGAAGATCGGCATGTGTGCCAAGACAATTTGGCGCTTCCGGCGCTGCGTCGGACCCCAGGCACTAGCTAGGGTACATCGGGGGATGTGGTTCAGCCATCAGCAGAGTTAAACTCGACGAATGGCGGAATCAGGGCGAATATTGCTGGTAATCGGTACAGTCCTGGTGGTGATCGGGGGCATCGCCATGCTGCTGGGGCGGACGGGCTTGCCGCTTGGCCGACTACCCGGCGACTTCCTATATCGCGGCAAGAACACTACGTTCTATTTTCCGTTGGCTAGTTCGATCCTGATTAGTGTTGTGGTCTCCGTTGTTCTTTTCCTGATTGGGCGGATGAGACGGTAGAGTGGAGCTGGTCTAATAATGGAGATGTCAGACCAACTCGGATTCCAGTTTCGCCCTCCGGAGCGACGCGTCTGGACGGTGCGGGCGCTGGTCTCCGCAGTGCGCTCGCACATTGAGCGGGAGTATTCGGATTGCTGGGTCGAGGGCGAAATTTCGAACCTGCGGATTCCCGATTCTGGGCATTTGTATTTCACGCTGAAGGAAGAATCGGCGCAGATTCGGGTGGTGATGTTCCGCTCGTCGGCGAAGCTGCTGCGGTTTCGTCCGGAGAACGGATTGCACGTCACGGTTCGCGGACGAATCACTGTGTATGAAGATCGCGGAGAGCTGCAAATCTCCGCTGAATTCATGGAGCCGCAGGGGGCAGGCGCCCTGCAACTGGCGTTCGAGCAATTAAAGGCGCGATTGCAGGCGGAAGGATTGTTCGAAGCTTCGCGAAAGAAACCGATCCCGCCATTGCCACAAAAAATCGGCATCATCACCTCTCCGCAGGGGGCGGCGCTGCGGGACATCCTTAACATTCTCGCGCGACGGCATCACTCCGCGAACGTGCTCATTTATCCAGTGCAGGTGCAGGGAGACTCGGCGCCCGGGGAGGTGATGGCGGGGCTGCGATACTTTCATCAGGAAATTCGGCATCAAGATTCGAGCCGCGGCGGCGCGGTCGAGGTCATCATCATTGCGCGCGGCGGAGGCTCGGCTGAAGATCTTGCCTGTTTCAATCATGAGGGCATGGCACGAGCGGTTGCCGATTCGAAGATTCCGGTGATTTCGGCGATTGGGCACGAAACGGATTTCACGATTGTGGATTTTGTAGCCGATCTGCGGGCGCCTACACCTTCGGCGGCGGCCGAACTGGTGATCCGGTCGCGGCAGGAAATCGAAGCGCAGGCGGAGGATTTGTATCGGCGGCTGGAGCATGGGTTGCGCTACCGACTGCTGATGGCGCGTCAAGCACTGACAGAGCGGGCGCAACATGGCGCGTTTGCGCGCATGATGGACGGCATCCATCGGCGGCAGCAGAAGCTGGATGAACAGCGCTTCCGCCTGGAGAAGGCGGAACGGCAACTTCTGGAACGCTGTCATCGGCGCTGCGAAAATGTTTCCGCGACCGTCCGGCACTATGACGCGCGACGCCGTCTAGCCGCTATCCGGCAGCAGTTACAGGCTCAAGTTGCGAACCTGGCCGCCATCACGCACCAGCGGTTGCTGGAGAGCCGCGGCGCGCTGGATCGCCGAACCGCGAGCCTGGAGGCGCTTTCTCCGCTGGCGATTCTGAATCGTGGATACGCTGTGGTGTTCGATGCGAAGGGCCACCTGGTGAAAGACGCGGCCCGACTCAAAGCCGGGGATGAGCTGTCGGCCCGTCTGGCTCGGGGACGGGTTCGTGCCCGCGTGACCGCGACCGAGCGCAGCGAACCTGAATCGGGCGAACCGCATTAGGCGAGCTGCATTAGAATGAAGTCCGATTCAGCTTCCGATTTAACTATCGACGTGAGGGTGGCATGATGCCGTGGCTGGTAGGGCCCCACATCTCGATGATCGCGGCCATTTCGATTCTGGACATTATTTTGGTCGCGATCCTGATCTACCAGTTCCTGGTGCTGGTGCGTGGGACGCGGGCGGCGCCGATGCTGGTGGGAGTGGCTGCGCTCGGGCTCGCGTTCTATTTCGCGCGGCGGGGCGACCTGCGTACCCTCAACTGGCTGCTCAGCACGTTGCTGCCATACGTAGTTTTCGCGCTGATCGTCGTCTTCCAATCGGAGATTCGCCACGCACTGGCAAACCTTGGGAGCCGCATTTCCCTGATGCGGTCTTCAAGTTCGGTGGCCGACGTTTACGATGACATTGTTCTGGCAGCCAATCTTTTTTCGCAAAATCAGACGGGCGCGCTGATCGTCATCGAGCGTGAGATTGGGCTTCGCACCTACATCGAAAGCGGCGTGTCGCTCGATGCCAGGCTCTCTTACGATCTGCTGGCCACCATCTTTCGTCCGAGCGCTCCCCTGCATGACGGCGCGGTGATTGTGCAGCGGGATCGCATCGCAGCGGCCGCCTGTTTCCTGCCGCTCTCGATGAATCCCGTGCTCTCCACCCAACTGGGGACGCGGCATCGCGCGGCGATTGGGATCACGGAAGAAACCGACGCCGTCGCAGTCATCATTTCGGAAGAGACAGGCACAATCAGCATGGCGGTGGCCGGGAGTATTGAGCGCGAGTTGACCGTAGAGCGTCTGCGTGAGCGGTTGAGCGCTCTGCTGCGCCGCTATGCTCCTACTGCAACCCTGCCGAGTCCGGTGGAGGAGAGTTTCATCGAAGACGAGCCGCCCAGTTCGCACCCCTCCCGCAGGCAGGATGCCGCTCTGCGCCCGGAAAGGAACGACTGACGATGGCGACCTTTATCCGTCGCAGCTTTTTCCACCGTGTCTTTGTTCACAATATCGGACTCAAGCTGGTTTCACTGCTGCTCGCCATGGGCCTGTGGCTGGTAGTGGCGCGCGATCCCATCGCCGAAGTCGAAATGAAGGTTCCGATCGAGTTCCACAATCTGCCCGAAAATCTGGAGATCGATTCCGCCAGCTTCACTGAAGCGCAGATCCGCGTACGGGGACCGGAGCGTGTAATTCATCGCCTGCAGGCTGCGGATTTGCATGCGGAGGTTGATCTGGCCGGCGTCCAGCCGGGGGAACGGACATTCGATTTGACCGGCCGCCAAGTTCGCGTGCCGCAGGATCTAGATGTGGTGCAGATCATTCCCGGTCAATTTCACCTCTCCTTTGACAATCGCGAGACCCGCACCATCGAGGTTCGACCACGGGTGACGGGAAATTTTGCAAGCGGCATGCGCGTGAAAGAGCTGATTGCCAGTCCCTCGAGTGTCATGATTACCGGACCTCGCCGCCGGGTCGAAGCGGTGGAGGAAGCCATTACAGATCCGGTAGATGTTAGCGGAGCCATCACGCGGGCTTCTTTTGTGACACACGCCTATGTCCCTGATCCTCTGATCCAAGTTGTGCACCCCACCCCAATTCGCGTGACGGTTATCATGGAAAGTTCGGGAGACGAGAAAAAGTAGAGCAGTCGCTGGTCGCTGGTTCACGCCTGACGCCAGCGACTGCCGACAACCCATGACGCAAACCAGACAACTCTTCGGTACGGACGGGATTCGTGGCGTGGCGGGGGAATTCCCCTTAACGCGTGACAGTGTTTATTGGATTGGGCGGGCGCTAGGACACGATCTGGTGCGCGTGAATGCCAAGGCGCGGGTGGTGATTGGACAAGACACTAGAGTTTCCAGCCGATGGATTGCCGACCGATTTCTGCAAGGGCTGGCGTCCGTGGGGGTGGAAGCGCGTAGTGCCGGCGTGATCACCACGCCGGGCGTTGCGTTCCTGGCGCGCTCGCAAAAGTTCGATGCCGGTGTTGTTATTTCGGCTTCGCACAATCCCTGGACCGACAATGGGATCAAGATTTTTTCCGGCGACGGCTACAAACTGCCCGACGTACGCGAATTGGCCATTGAAAAAGAGATTTTTGCGCTGCTGCAGGCGGATGCGGTTCCCGCTCCGGATTCAGCTCTCGAGATTTCGAGCCTTCCCGGTGAGGAAGGTCTGCGCCAGGCTTATGTTCGCTGGCTGGCTGGCGGTGTTTCCAGCGACTTGAGTCCGCTGCGCGTGGCTGTCGATTGCGCCAATGGCGCGGCTGCCGCGGAAGCTCCCGAGTTATTCGGAGCCCTCAAAATCAAGACGACCTTTCTACACTCGGCGCCAGATGGACAGAACATCAACGAGAATAGCGGCGCACTGCATCCGGAAACGGTGGCGCGCTTTGTCTATGAGAGCCTTGGCGCCGACAACGGACATTTCGATGTGGGCGTCACTTTTGATGGCGATGCGGACCGCGCGCTTTTTTGCGATGCCAATGGGCGAGTGGTAAATGGGGACGCGATTCTGCTGCTGGCGGCGCGTGATATGCAGTCGAGGGGCGTGCTCGCCAATGCCACCGTGGTGGCGACGACCATGTCGAATATGGGATTGGAGTTGGCGCTCAAGCGATCCAGCATTCGGATGCTGCGTGCCAATGTCGGCGACAAGTATGTGCTCGAAGAAATGCAGCGCGTAGGAGCCACGCTCGGCGGCGAACAGTCGGGCCACATCCTGTTTCGAGATGGCGAGGCGACCACTGGCGACGGACTGCTCACCGCGCTCCGGGTGCTGGACATCATGGTTCGGACGGGCAAGCCGCTGGCTGATCTGGTGGGCGATCTGAAGGTGTTTCCGCAGACGATCCGGAACGTGCGCGTCCGGGAAAAAGTTCCCTTTGCGCAGACACCCGCGGTGCAAGCTGCGATCGCAGCCGCTGAGCGAGAACTCGAAGGCAACGGCCGCGTGGTCGTGCGGTACTCCGGGACCGAAGCGCTGGCGCGGGTAATGATCGAAGCCGAGTCGAAAGAGCAGATCGACCGTCTCGCGGAATCGATCCTCGGCTCGATTCAGTCGGCGCTGGGCGCGTAGTAGTTTGTGCGGAGGCGGGGCTTCGCCCCGCTTGGATGGCGCAGAACCCCATCCCAACACGATCCTTTCTCTCACTTCTCGAGGTACGTCCTTTTGTACGGGCTGGTTATCTTGTGTACAGGGGCGAGCGCGTCGAGAATAAGAATCGGTTCAGAGTCAACCAACTTAGAAGACGCTCATGAGAATTCTTATTGTGGAAGACGATACCGCACTCGCCAACTTCATCCGGAAGGGACTGGAGGCGGAACATCATGCGGTGGATGTTGCCAGCGAGGGGAACCAGGGCCGTGCGATGGCAATGGAGTTTGACTACGACCTGGTGGTGCTCGACCTCAACCTGCCGGGGGTTGACGGGGTATCGGTTCTGAAAAGTTTGCGCCAGCGGAAGGCGAACTTGCCGGTGATGATTCTCACCGCGCGCAGCCGGGTCGAAGACCGAGTGCAATGCCTGGATTCGGGGGCGGACGACTACCTGGTGAAGCCGTTTTCATTTCTTGAACTTTCGGCGCGGGCCCGAGCGTTGTTGCGGCGCAGCCACCTGCCGTCGGAATCGGTTCTCACCGTCCGTGATCTCTGCCTGGATCGCGTGCAACGCAAAGTGGAGCGTGCCGGACGGCACATTGAATTGACGACCAAGGAATTCGCGCTGCTCGAATACCTGATGCGCAATGCCGGGCGCAGGTTGACCCGGGCAATGATCATCGAACACGTCTGGAACCTGACCTTTGACTCCACAACGAACGTGGTGGACGTTTACATCAACTATCTGCGGCGGAAGGTGGACGACGGCTTTTCGCCATGTCTGATTCATACGGTTCGGGGGGTCGGGTATCAGATGTGTGTGCAAGGGGCGTCGGCGTGAGCACCATTTCGCACTCTTTCCCGAAGGTGCCGCGAGGTCCGGACGTGCTCGGCGAATTGCTGCACTCCTTAAGCCAGCCGCTCACGAGCTTGCGCTGTTCGTTGGAACTCTCACTCGAGGAAATGGCGGAGCCGCTGCAGGCTGGCGTTTCAGTGGCTCTGCAACAGACCGAAGAGGTCATTGGCATGATCCAGTTGATGCGCGAGTATCTCGATGCCGAGCAGCTTGCGCCACAAGCTTTCTCGTCCGCGCTGGCGCCAGCTACGCGGAGTCTTATCGAAGAACTGTGCTCAATCGCGGCCCTGCGCGATGTCCGGCTGCGCCTGGTGGGCACGTGTACGGCGACGCTGCCGGTGCCAGAGTCGCGGCTGCGGCTGGCTTTGCAGTATTTGATTGCGGCGATGATCGAGGCGCAACCGGTGGGCGGTAAAGTTATGCTTCTGCTGGGCGAGGGCCCGGCGGGAGCGGTGCTGCGGGTTGAAGGCGAACGCGGTTTTCGGCTTTGCAAACGCAACTCAACCAGCCTGCAGACAACGTTGCGCGGTGCCAGGATTGCGATTGCCAGACGCGTTCTCGAAAGCGCAGGCGCATCGCTGGTGTTCGGCGGCGGTGACGTTGATCCTGCGGGATTCGTTCTTCGCATTCCGCGCGCGGTTGCCGTTCGCGATTGATTTCCGCACCGGCAGTTTTTTCGCAGCCTGCCGAGGAGTACAATCCAGCCTTTCTGGAGGTTGCGGTGAAGCGTTGGATTCTTCTGCTGAGTGTCCTGTGGTTGATTTCCGCGGGCTGGGCCCAAAAAAACGTGCCGGTGGTTGCGCCCGTGACGGTGATTCGGGCGGGAGTGCTGATTGACGGCGTGTCGGGGTCGGCGCGCCGCAATCAGGTCATCACCATTCGCGGAAACGTAATCAGCGACGTCGTCGATGGGGGAGTGGTCATTCCTTCGAATCTTCCCGCGGGCGCTAGTTTCATCGACCTCTCGCAGGCCACCGTGCTTCCCGGCCTGATTGACGCTCACACTCACATTTTTCTGCAGGGTGAAGATCCCGCCGAGGGCGGATACGACATCCAGTTGCTTAAGTATCCACTCGCATTCCGCGCCGCGCGGGCAACCGTCTCGGTGCGGCGCGCGCTTGAACAGGGCTTCACCACGTTGCGTGACGTGGAAACCGAAGGTGCTGGTTACGGTGACGTGGGCATAAAGATGGCGATTGAAGGCGGATACATTCCCGGGCCGCGCTTGTTCGTTTCTACACGCGCGATTTCGACGACCGGGGGATATCCGCTGGAGGGGTACGCGCCGGAGATCGAAGTGCCGAAAGGGGTGCAGATCATTGACGGGCCGGTCGAGGCGCGCAAGGCCGCGCGCGAGCAGCTCGACCACGGCGCGGACTGGATCAAGGTGTATATGACGCACCGGTCCTGGGTTCGTAACAACGGCGTTGGCAAGAATGGCGAACTGGTATCGCAGCCGACGCTGACGGTGGAGGAACTGCGTGCGATTGTGGACGAAACACATGGCTGGGGGAAAAAGGTGGCATGCCACGCCTACAGTGGAGAAGGCCTGCAGCGCGCTCTCGATGGCGGCTGTGACTCGATCGAGCACGGATTGGTGCTGACCGACGCGCAGATCGCGCAGATGATCCGGCAGGGCACGTGGCTGTGCCCAACCCTGAGTGTTTATTACATTGACTGGGCGCCCGCCGATACTCCGGATGGGCAGCGCGACCGAAAGCGCGCCTCTGAGCACGAAACGTCATTTCGCAAGGCGGTGAAAGCGGGAGTCAAGATTGCATTCGGGACTGACATAGGCGGAATTCCCTGGAGCCAGCCGATCGCGCAGGAGTTTCCGCGGATGGTCGAATTCGGCATGACGCCGATGCAGGCGATCCAGAGCGCGACTTCGCGGGCAGCGGAACTGCTGGAGATGAAAGGGCGGCTGGGCGTAATCGCGCCCGGCGCTTACGCGGACGTCGTCGCGGTTTCCGGCGATCCGTTGGCGGATGTCAAAATCCTTGAGAATGTCGGGTTTGTGATGAAGGACGGCAAGGTATTCAGGAACGACCTCTCTCCGGGGAAGAACTAGTTTCCGAGCGGAAACGTTACCTCAGCGGCCAAAAAGCCGCAATTCAAAACGATGCAGTTACCGCAGCGCGAAACGCCACCCAAATCGCCGCCGCCCTAAATCAAGTGCAACATCGAATTGTTCCGCAGGCTGCTAGTGGTGGGCGTGCGGACTTTGGGCGGGATTCCTGTGCGGTGCTGGCGGAGCCTTGGCGATCTTCACATCGAAACTGATGGGCAATTGTTTTGGCGGATAGCAGGCCGAGTTATCGCAGGCTTGGTATTTTAAGGTGCCGCGAACGATGTATTTACCGGCTTGCACGGAACGCAATGGCCGCACCAGCACATCGACTTTGAAATCTCCGGTATAGACATTGAGCTTTTCATCGGGGGCGAAGGCAAAACTCATATCGTGGCCTTCGGGGTAAGTGGTTCTGCCGATGACGATGTCGGTAGTGGCTTCTACTTTGAGCACGGTCGGGATGAGGAAATCTGACTTTGGTTTGTTGGAATTGATGTGGTATCCAGGGGCAACGCGGAACGAGAGCGGCACGGTAGCGGGTTTGCCTTGCACGGCGGTTATGAGCGGGGCGGGGGCCATCTTTACGGCGGGGCCCTGCGAGCCGAGGTCATCCTGCGCCCAAGCCCACGCGGAGAACAGAAGAAACGCGCTCGCGAGAGGTATTTTCATTGGCTATCCAGCTCCGGAGTGTTCGAGATCTAAAGGTACTCCAGGTTCAGGCGCGGTTCGTAGTTACTTCTGAGCCTGTACCGCATGACCCTGGCTCATGGCCCTTTTGATGTGGTCGACGAAGACGCTACGGCTCTGCAAACCGAATTCGCGGGCAACGAGCTTGCCGTCGCGGTCCAGAAAAAAAGTGGTAGGGAGCACGCTGACACCGCCATAGCTCTGCCCCACGGATTCCTGGCCCAGCAGGATGGGGTAATTGACGCCCATTTCCTTGGCGAATTTGGCGATGTCTTCGGTGCTGGCGTCGTCCATGGCCACGCCGACGATCTGGAATCCTTGCGGACCGTATTCTTTCTGCAGCTCGACAAACCATGGCATCTCGATCTTGCAGGGGCCGCAATACGTCGCCCAGAAATTAAGCAGAACGGCTTTGCCGCGCAGGTCGGAGAGCTTGAGATGCTTGCCGTCCAGCGCGGGCAATTCGAAGTCAGGCGCCAAATTGCCGATGAGTTGTCCCTTGGCGGGATAGTTGGCGCGATTGTTACGAGCCGTGCGAATCCCGGCAAATAGCATGACCGCTACGATGGCGGCGATGAAGAACAGAATCAGCGGATTTCTTTTCACTGGTAACCTCGGCGGCTAAAGCCGCCATTTGTTTTGCGCTATCTACGGCGCGGCTGAAGCCGCGCCCCTTCAAAGCGAATTTCCTCACAACGCGAAGCGATTCAAGAACGAAAAATAGCCGGAGATGAGCGCGAAACGGCCCATCACCAGCAGGATGCCCAGTGCGATCAGCAAGACTCCGCTTGCTACTTCCACGGCGTGCATGTGGAACTTGAAACGGTTGTAGAACTTTAGAAAGCGTTCGATGCCGAGCGAAGTCAGCAGAAACGGTACAGCCAGTCCGGCGGAGTAGATGGCCAGAAGAAAGATACCTTTCCAAACCGTGTCCTGCGTGGCAGCGAATCCGAGCACGACCGCGAGGATCGGACCGACGCACGGCGTCCATCCAAAAGCGAAAGCGAAGCCAATTACAAATGCGCCCCAGGCGGATGAACTGCCTTTGAGGCTATGAAGCCGCGTGTCGGCCAACAGAGCCTTGATCTGCAGGATGCCGGTCAAGTGAAGACCGAAGAGAATGATGACCACGCCGGCGATTCGGGCGAGCAACGATTTGTACTGTGCGAGGAACTGGCCGACCTCCGTCGAGATCGCTCCCAGTGTGATGAAGACGATGCTGAAGCCGATGATAAACGCCGCTGAATTGAGCATCACTTTGCGGAAAAGCTCTCCTTCTTTCAGCTTCAGCTGCTCAACGCCTACGCCGGAGATCAGGGAGACGTATCCCGGTACGAGCGGAAGCACGCAGGGCGACAGGAAGGAGATCAGTCCTGCGACGAAGGCGGCGAGCGGTAATGGCAAACTCGTCATATACCTCTATTGTAGCGACCGGCGCGAATCCGAGCGCCAGAAACGGTCCGAGTTCGGGGAGATGCGGCATCGCTAACGCGATGCCCTGATACTAAGCCGGAGCCCGCCGCCCATCTATAAAGATGCGGCTAGGGGTGGAATTGTTACAGCGTTTCCACCTCTGCTCCAGCGTCTGTACCAACCCTCTGTGCCATTGGACGAGGCCAGACGATTGTCGTTATCGCGACCCCGGCTTGCGGGACGGCTTCGGGGCGGGCGGCTCGGTGGACGGCGTTGCGGGCTCGCCTGGCGTCATCGTGTCGGGCGACGCTTCCGACAATGCCTTGCGGACGAATCCTGGTGGCACGACCGCAGTGAGAATCGCGCGACTTCCGGACTGTTCGACTTTGAGGCTATCGAAGAAGGTCTTCACATCCGCATCCGTACCGTGTGCGCCGACGCTGCCTTCGGCTGCGTGAAAGAGGCTCAGAAAGGCGGCGGTCTTCTCGGTGATGGCCTGCGCGTCAGCCTCAGTGTCGGTGAACGCTTCCGCCCGCAGATGGAGAGCGCGGAGATATCGAGCGGAAATCACGGCGACCGCAGGCTTCTGAAACAGGAGGCTCCAACTGCCCAGTCCGCCCAGGGAACTCATCTCGGCGGGCTCGACGCGCAGAATCGCAAAAGATAGGCTCGCCAGCGGAACTCTCCGGTAGAACTTGCGCAGCAGCCACGGCCCGCCAAAGGGTGAGGCAAGTTTGCGGGAGCGATCAATCATGCCGCGAATCACGTCGGGGTTAGGATGGTTCGAAACCGCGACGCTGTCATACGAAAGAATGGCAACCCGAACCGTGCGGCCCTCGAGGGGAACATTGTAGATGTCAAAACCGCGGTAGGCCTCAATTGAAGCAGACAGCTTCTTGAGGTAAACAGTCAGCCGGGCGGAGTCTACTTTACCGACGAATATCTCCGAGAAGCGCGGTTCCGAAGCCGATCCGGCAGTCCCGCTCCCCCAACTCTGCGGATAGTGGACAGCGAAGGCGGCCTTGTCCAGATCGCGTTCAAATTGAAAACCCGTCTCCTCAACAAACTTCTGGTATTCGGGCTCGCGGGAAACCGGAGGCAGTTGACCGGTGGCGTTGAATTTACGGATCCACTCCAGATTGATGTAGAAGAAGCCGTCGGCGCCCGGGAGCAGGCGGGCCGCTTCCGGGGGAGCGTGCTTGCGCAGGGTCACGATCAACGCGACCGCGGCCACTATCAGCAAAACGGCCAGGGGGATGGGGAGGCGGCGTCGAATGCGCATCGAATTTCGGAGGTGCTCGGCTCATCCGCTGTAACAGAGGATGAGCCCGCTAATGATAGCATCCAGTGCTGTCAATGGTCTGGTTTGGAGTACGGCTCGGAGATGCGGCGTCGCCCCGTGACGACGGGGAGTGGCCTCTGGTTGCACGTGAATACCCCTTGTGATAACTTAAATAATTGTCCCGGACTTCAAGAAGGGATCAGGAAGTATTGTGCCCGCTTGGACTTGCTTCCACCTGCTGGCGTAGCTCAGTCGGTAGAGCATCTGATTTGTAATCAGAGGGTCGGGGGTTCGATTCCCTTCGCCAGCTCCAGAAAAACAGAATTCCGGAAACAGAAGAGGTTTGCTTCGACGCGCGCTAGCGGTGCAGTTTTTAAGGCACTCCTTCAGTTTATTTTCCGGCGAGTGTAATTGTCAGGCGGGAGTTCTCGCACTTCGTTTCCCGAGCTGAGAAATGCTCTGCAGTGTCGGTGCTGTGTTTACGCGGTCGAACGGTGTTTTCGGATTTGCACAGGTGGGTGAGTGGTTAAAGCCAACAGACTGTAAATCTGTCCCTCTCAGGAGGTACGGAGGTTCGAATCCTCCCCTGTGCACCAGAGTCGCGAAGAGGAGCAAGGTTTCAGAGTTTCAAGGTTGCAAGGTTTCAAAGTAGCATCTCGCGCTTTGGGTTCTTTGAAACCCTGAAACCTTGAAACATGGAATTTTGGTGACGATCAAGAAGAAGTTCGTGCTGGCTCTGATCGCATATGCGGGACTTGGCGTTTTAGCCTGGACCACGCTGTCGGATGAGCCGATTCGGGTTTTGAATGCGAACATCAGACTGCGAACCGGGACGCTGCTGATTCTGGGGCTGTTCGCGTTTCGGGCGGCGCTGTATTACTGGCGAACCCGGATCGAGGAAGAGCGGGCGGGCGCGAAACCGACGGATTGAAGATTGAAGATTGATTCGGCGGATTTGATTTTGGCATTGAGCAGTGTCGTCTTTTTGAGCGGTACGGCAAGCCGATGTAGCTCAGTTGGTAGAGCACTCCCTTGGTAAGGGAGAGGTCATCAGTTCAATCCTGATCATCGGCTCCAGGACTTTGCTGACAGCTGACGGCTGAGAGCTGACGGCTGGTTTCGAGGGCGGGAGTAACTCAGTGGTAGAGTCACAGCCTTCCAAGCTGTTGGTCGCGGGTTCGATCCCCGTCTCCCGCTCCAGAGTTTGAGCGTTGGGTTGCAATTTGGTGTTTCGGATGGAGCGGTGAAAACGTTGATCTTCGAGCCAGGCGTTATCAAGGTCGAGAAAGAGCGTGAGTTCGGCGACCTGAAGGCTGCGATGGAGAAAGCGTTCGCAGCGGACCGGGTCACGAAGTATTTGAAGGGGCTCGACAGTCGGAAGATTCGAATCCGCAATCTGGATGCGGCTTTCGCGGCGGATGTAATCGACCGGGCGTCTGGGGAGAAGGCTGGAGCGGCGCGAACTTTGTATGAATCGCTGCCGGTTTCGGATCAGGCCCAGATGCGGGAGTTTTATCTCTCGAAGGTCGAAGAGGTCGATCCGGCGCTGCGGGCCAAGTTTCACAAGCTGTATCAGTATTACTGAGTGGATCTCAGGACGACGGTTGATTCGCGAGACAGCCGGCGGGACGCCGGCGCTACAGAGGATAAGAGGAAATGGCGAAAGAAAAGTTTGAGCGGACAAAGCCGCACTGCAACGTAGGGACGATTGGTCACATTGACCATGGCAAGACGACGTTGACGGCGGCGATCACGAAGGT
>DATFVD010000361.1:0-4353 GCA_035260505.1 Terriglobales bacterium | reverse complement strand
CAGGGACAGACGGGCAATATCGTCCGCTACACCACCACCATCGACAACGTGAAGTACCTGTTCGCGACGGCCGAACCGGTAGCGCATCTGAAGTCTGGCGACATCCTCGACACCAACACGCTCGACTGCTTTGGGAACGCGCTCAAGAAGCCCGGGGACACGCTCAGCATGGTCAAAGGCGACAATCCACTCGCCGGGCCATTTTTCGTCGAGGGCGCGGAGCCCGGCGATACGCTCGCCGCCAAGATTCTTGACCTGCAAGTCGATGGCGATACTGGCGTGGGCGCATTCGCTCCCGGATTTGGCGCCATCAACGAGACCAACTACACGCCCATGCTGCATCCGCCGCTTCCCGAGCGCGTCTGGTTCTATCCTATCGATCACTCGGCAAACACGGCCACATTCAAAGCGCTCGATTCTGATTTCTCCGTCAGGATTCCCGTCCATCCTTTCTTCGGCTGCATCGGAGTCGCCCCGGCCAATGGTGAGGCGCGTAGTTCAGTGGTCCCCGCCGAATTCGGCGGCAACATGGACTCGCCCGAAGCCAGCGTGGGTAACACCGTGTATTTTCCGGTGAATGTGAAGGGAGGGCTGTTCTACATCGGTGACGGCCACGCCGCTATGGGCGACGGAGAAATCGCTGGCACTGCTATCGAGGTTCCGCTGAAGGCGCGCGTGCAGTTGAGCGTGATCAAAGGCCGCACCATCGCCTGGCCCCAGTTCGAGAACGACGACGCTATCATGACCGTGGGCGCATATCGTCCTCTGGATGATGCGGTCCGCATCGCTTTCACCGAACTTGTGCATTGGATCCACAAGGACTACGGTTTGTCGGAACTCGATGCTTATGAGCTACTGTCGAAAGTGGCGAGGATCCATCTCAACGAGATGGTGGATCCGAACTATGTGGTCGTCGCCTCAATCGAAAAGAAGTATTTGCCGCCGAAAAAGAAGTAGGGCTTCGCAGAGCGGCCGCGATTGGAACGTCCGCGGACCAGCAAGGTGTTCGTTATACATCAAGGCATGCGCACTAAGTCATGCGCACTAACTCGGGTCGGAAGGTTGGCTATGTTTCCGAAAAGCACATCAAGCAGTCGCGCCAGCTCGGCCTTCTCCTGAGTTCCACTGGTGTTGTCGGGAGTGTCCTCGGTGAGCTGCGCGAGTCTGTGGGCCAGGATGCGCTCAGCTGTGTGCTGAGGAAGGTAGATCGCGTTCCGCGAAGGGGTCAGCTGCCAACCTTCGTTGTCGACGCGCGCCAGAGACCATCGTTGCCGTTCCGGCTGTTTGCGCACATCCGCCTTACCTCCCGTTAGAGAAACCAGTTCCTCGATTTGGACATCGATCCAGCCATGGTTTCCCGTGACATGCACCTTCTCTACCTCGAAGCGGTCGAACACAACCAGGGATTGAGCGGGCTTGAAGAGGTCACGCCCGCGGAGCTGCTCCGCCGAATCGTCGCATGCCTGCAAGAAGGCGGCCTTGACCTGATCGGGTTTGTGGCGAACGAAATTCAAGACCATAACGCGAGGCGTTTCCGTGGTCACGAGCTGACTTTCCACAAGCTTTGCGGAGGATCCGGCCTCAGTTGAGGATTTTTCCGATATATCAGCCGTTGGGTCTTCAGCAGCAGTTTCGCGCGGTCCCGTGTTGCCCAAGACCGTGGGTTTCCAGCTCGCAGTCCGAACCGAGGTGGAGCTGGCGCCCCTCGGAGCCGGCTTGACATAACGAAAGAAGTGGGGCTGCCCTCGCTGTTTCCAATACGGAGAATCATAGGAGGCGACTCTGGGTCCCGAACGCAGCATGCTGAAGAAAGAATGATGAACGGGATTGACTACAATCCCGGCATGTCCGTGCCAGACAGCCAAGTCGCCCGGCTGCGGATTTGCGACTCGTCGAAATTCGTCGGTCCCCGCGTACAGGTCCGAAGAGCTCGCATATTCGTAGGGGAAACCGGCGTGCTCATAGATTCCGTGGACAAAGTGCGAGCAGTCGAAGGGAAACTCTGCATGATACCGGGAATTCAGCCCGACATCCAGAATCGCCAACCCCTCACTGCGAGTCAGCGCCCGGGCGCCAATCGGCTTCTGCTGCAGGTCAGGAGTCTCACGAGTGACTCGGTAAATCCCCTTGGAATTTGCCTGTTTCTCTTGCGCCAATGCGAGACGGGTAGCGGGCACGCAGAGTAGAAGGGATAGCAGCGCGCCTTTGGCATGGAACCGCATAGTCCCTCTTATAACGCACCTTCAAAAGGCAGGACAGGTCTCAGAAGTGCCGCCAGTTCTGCGAAAACTGCCCTGCCCTCAGATGCACTTTAGAATCCAAGTGTTGGTTATTCGGAGCGGGGAGGGCCCAGCTCACCCGTGTGGCGAACCCAATTCCGCATAGGTGACCGGGAAAGGTTGGAGGCGCGGGTCGGAATCGAACTTGAGCCGGTTTGCGGGCGTGAGCGAAGCGGGAGCCCGCAGGCGAAATCCCGAGCGCAGCGAGGGATCTCGTGTTAATCGCGGTTGGAGAAATTGGAGGCGCGGGTGAGAATCGAACTCACGGATAAAGGTTTTGCAGACCTCTCCCTTACCACTTGGGTACCGCGCCCCATCACCGTCACAGTAGAGCCTCGCCGTGGGTTTGTCCACAAGGCCCGGGGGGCACCCGGGTTCATACTCCTATCCGGGAACGTTCATATTTCCTCGCGGCTTGATCCGTGCTACAACACCGGACATGAGGCCGACGCCGAGCTCAACCCCAAATTCGACTGTGAGTTCGTCCGCTTCCCCGACGGCATCGAAGACAGCGACTCGCGTTCCTGCGAATCCCGGACCTGCAAATCTGAAGGATGCTTCCTCAATCTGTCCCAACTGCTCGACCGAGTTGCGCGGACACCGCTGCAAGGTGGTCTGTAAGAAATGTGGCTTCTATTTGAGCTGCTCTGATTTCTATTGAGAAAAAGACGGGCTAAAACCCCGCCTTTTGCGCGACATTCCCTACTCGCTATCGCGTGTCACCGGCGCCCAGTGTCCGTCGTTAGAGTCGTACCAGTTTCTCCAGGCGACGGGGTCGTGGGGCAGACTCTGTCCGGTGATATCGCGGAGCGCTTGAAAGACCCACTTGCGAGTTTCCGGATCGAGAGACGGGTCGGCAGCGAAGTCGAGCAATTGCGGCACGGCACTGCGGCGCTGCTTTTCGCTCAGCATACCCGACTGCGCCAGGCCGCAAGCGGCGCGCTCGCGAATCATGGGCGAAGGGTCGTCGTGGAAAACCTGCAACAGGGGAGCGATGGTTTCGTCGGTGCCCAGATAAGCTAGTCCTTCCACCGCCCAGTATCGGATGTTCACATTCTGATCGTGGACCGAGGCCAGCAGGATCTCACCTGCCCGGCCGGGTTCGATTCCCCGATTGGCGAGCAGCGCAATATCCCACAGCGCATTGGCCCGCGCGCCCTGTTCTCCGTAGCGAGCGTCGTGCTCGAGGCGGTCCACCGTGGCCACGCTCTTCTCGAGATTGCGGCAGGCAAGATCGATCTCGATGGCGGCGGCTCGCACGCGGAGATCGTCGGAATTGAGCCCAGTCATAAAGAGGGAATTCAATTTCTGATCGAGCTTGATCTTTCCACGCCACCGGTCCACGCGCTGTGCGATCTGATCGTTAGCACCGTGATAATGATTGATGGAGCGTTCGAGCAGAAGCTGCGCCTGGTTCTGCGGCGCCATCTGGTCGAGGACTTCAATCTCATGTTCCGAGAGCACGTTGGCCGATGCCGGCTCCGGCTTGCCGTGCAGGCTTAGAAGCTGAGCGATCTCCTGCCATGCCGCGCGAGCGCTGCCTGTTCCCATAAGGAGCGTTCCCGCCATGATGCCGCCCACCGCGGCAGCAACGACAAGCCACCGGCGAGGGCGACCGTTTCCCGCGACGCGCGGATCGTTTTCAGGCGGCGGGGCCGGCTCCATGCGCGGATCGGGATTGGCGTCCACGCAGAGAGTATAGGAGGCGGGACGGCAATCGAACAGATTACTCCGGGCGAGACGCGGGTAACTGGCGGCGCAGACTTTCGCCTCCCACCGAGTGCTGAAATACTCGATTTTGTTCTTGCTTTTGGGTGGCGCAGCGCCGGGGCCCCCAGTACGCCCGATTTTGGCGTGATGGGGTGGAGCGGTTCACCCCTGCGATAACAGGCTTGCTTTCAGTGGCGGCTTCAGCCGCTGAGGGCGACTGCGGCTAACGGAGGCGGCCACGCCATGCCGAAAATCTCTATCCCTTTTACAATGGCTGGAGTCTTGATTCATCTTAAGTTGAGGAGATTGGTATGCAACGCAAAGCGAGTGCAGTGTGGAAGGGCGGTCTTAAGGACGGAAAAGG
>DATFVD010000360.1:0-4362 GCA_035260505.1 Terriglobales bacterium | reverse complement strand
GCTCCACGCCAGCATCTCGCAGAGATGCGCCAGGTACACCGGATGCCGCACCCGTGACCGGATTCCGTCGGTAACCAGCCGCTGCTCACGACTCCTGCCATGAACTTCCGGAATCCCGCCGAGTTGCTGCGCGCTGAAATTTCTTCCGGATTGCGAATACAGGTACATCCCGCAAACAAACAGCAGAGCAGCCACGCCCAACGGCCAGTCCGGTCGATACAGTAAGGTGGCCCGCCAAGGCCGGGTGATGAGCGCGAACACAATCCAGGTTGCGACCCACAGGGGCACCACCACAGGGTAGGGCGAGCGACGATATGAAAGATGCCGCGCACGCCAGCGCCCGGCGAAGGGATGAATCATCAGCCAGAAGGCAGGGATGGTCGAATAGATGATGCAGGCAAGCCATCCGATGAGTTGTAGCCAGTGGCGCATGGGAGTTTCTCGTCGTGCGCGTTCGCCCCTCGGCAGAATCTTAGCAGCGCGATACTGCAATCGTCGCGCACACTTCTGACGTAGCGACGAGGCTTGCCCCATCCGCGAGGGAGACGCGGCAAGCCGCGTCTCTACGGGAAGGCAGTTGCGAGCCTGCAACCTGATATTCTTCTTCCTCATGTCTCCCATCCTGACCAGTGTGCTGCTGGGGCTGACCGCGGCGGCGGCTAACGTGTTCGGCGGCGCCATCATTGTCCAGAAGCACTGGGAGCGGTCCTATCTCCGCTACTTCGTCGCGCTCGGGGCGGGCTTCATGCTGGCGACGGCGCTGGTGGAAATGGTGCCGGAGAGCATTCATCTGCAGGGCGGATATGCCGGGTTTCTCATCCTCGCGGGATACCTGCTTGTGCATTTTTTTGAGCACACGGTCACCCCGCATTTCCACTTTGGAGAAGAGACCCACGCCGACCAGTTTGTGCATTCGCATAAGGGATACTCGGTTCTGGTCGGGTTGCTGATTCATACCTTTTTCGATGGGATTGCGATCGCCTCTGGGTTCCTCGTTTCACAGGCGCTCGGCTGGATCATCTTTGTGGCGGTCTTTCTCCACAAGATTCCAGAGGGATTCACTATCTCGTCGGTGATGCTGGCGAGCGGTCGAAGCCGTGCTTTCGCCTGGGGATCGTCCGTGCTGTTAGGCATTGCGACTGTGGCCGGAGTGATGACGATGGCCGTGTTTCGCCACGAGGTAAGCTTCGGGCTGCCTCTGTCGGCGGGCGTTACGATTTACGTCGCTGCTTCGGACCTGATCCCGGAGGTCAATAAAGAACCCGGAGTGATGATGGCCGTACTGGTCTTTGTCGGGACGGCGTGCATGTTTTTGCTGGATCGGTTTTTTCACGTGCACTAAGCAGTTCTCAGTTCCCGGTTCTCAGTTCTCAGAACAAACCCGAGGGGTTCATACTGAACTGATAACTGGGAACTGAGAACCGGGAACTGAGAACTTGTTACCCGCTTTGATGCATCAACTGCTACTTCTGGGCTTGGGTGGAATGTGCTTCCGCGTCGGCGCGGCGGAAGGCATCGAAATCGGCCCAGATGCGATCCGCAGTGGAGCCATCAAGAATTTTGATGACGGGTTCTTCCTTCTTGGATGAATAAATGGCGATCTTGACCGTGCCGCAATGGGGATTCACGGCGTCTGGCGGATAGAAGTAAAGTCCCTTATAGGTGGAATCCTCCAGCTTTACGGACGCGTTGCGGACGTTGACCGTGAGGGGCATTCTTCCCGGATGAATCGGCTGAATTTCCTTTTCTCCGCAGAAGAGCTTCATGCTCTGGAAATCAGTCTTGAACTTCAGGTTGGCTGCGCCGTAGCCGTTGCGCAGGCTGCGAGAAAGCGCGGAGCCGAACCCTTCCCTGATCTTGGGCACGACATAGACGCCAAAAACGGCCCGATGGCCGCCAGTTTCAGACTCCCAGTCGCGCGGGGAGTTCTCGCGATTGGCGTCCTGCTGCGCCGCGTCTGTGTTGTTGGTGTCCCTTCGGTTGCGCTTCTTTTGGGTGCGTTCGGCGCGCAGGCGATCTTCTTCTTTTTCGCGGTAATCGAACGGCGGGGTGGAGAGTGCGATTTCAAAATCTCCGGCGTTCAAGTAATAGGGCCGGGGATCGAATTTCTCTCCCTTCAATGCCGCGTTCAAACCTTCCACCGGATACGGCGTCAATGGTTCGACGGGAAGAAGCGCGCCCGGCGGGGGAGTGCCCGCGGCCTTGCCGCGATTCTCCTCGAGTAGCGCCAGTGCTTCCTCAATACGCACCACACCGGAAACGCCCGGGCCTCTTTCCGCGCTGGTGCCGAAAGTCGTCAACCCCACCACATGGCCGGCATTGTTGAACAGCGGCCCGCCGGAATTTCCAGGATTGATGTTGATGTCGGACATGATGGTGTGCGCGTCCACTTTACTGATGATTCCGGTGGTGATGATCTTGTCCAGGCTGAGTGGGCTGCCGATGGTAAAGACGCGCTCCCCTTCCTGCACGGGAGCGTGGCTGCCGCCGGAGCGGGCCAGCACCGCCGGAGTGGCGCTGGGCAGCGCGCTCATGTTGGCCCAGAGCAGGGCCACATCCTTCTGCGCATCCGAGGCAATCAGCCGGGCGGTGATTTTGTGCTCGCGGTCAAATTGCACAGCCAGATATTGCGATTGCGCCACCACGTGCTGGTTGGTCAGGATCAGGCCCTTTCCGTCCACGAAGAAGCCCGTGCCGTGGCCGGATTCGGAGATTACTGTTACCACCGTGTTCTTCAGTTTCTTGAACTGTTCGGTCAGGTCGCCGCTCGATGCGCCCGAGGAGCGCGTCGTTGATGGGGCATCATTTTCCTCTGCCTTGGCGTTCTCGTTGGTCAGATCGATAGTTTTCTCGACGCCGGTGAGCGTCACGCGCACCGACCAGGAATAGCGCTTGCCGTCGAAATCGACGGGTTTGGCCGTGGTTACCGTGTAGGCGCCAGGCTGAAGAGTGGTTTCGGCGGCGCCGTCGAGTCTCGTTTTCACGTCGAACGAGGTTTTGTCGCCCTTCAAAAACACCACGTTCAGGAAGGGCACGGGTTTCTGGTTGAGTTCAGAATCCACCAGAACCACATGCACGTGGACCTTGACGGGATGGGATTGGGCCTGCGCGGCAAAGACACAGGCAAACAAAATTGCGACTGACCAGCAAATTCGTTTCATCGGGTGGCGCTCCGGCGCGAAAGATATTGGTACAGCTATGATGCAGGCAGCAGAAATTTCAAGTTCATGCTTCAAATGATTCAGAGCGGCTGGGCTTGCGCCGCCGCCGCTGCTTTATCAGGGTTCAACGTCTGCCAGGAGAGTCGCCATTCCTATCTTGGCGATCGGCAAACACTGGCTCATTCGAACTCTAAGTGCATGAGACTCGGCGGTCAACGTCCGGGCGTGGTTTTCCAGTTACTCTGGTCATCCCTAGCCACTGTGCCTTATGTGCATCACGTCTCCATCCTGCACGATGTAGTCCTTGCCTTCGAGGCGGAGGGTGCCTTTGGCGCGGGCGTTTGCCTCGGAACCCGCTTCCAGCAACTGATCCCAGCGAATGGTCTCGGCCCGGATGAAGTGCTTTTCCAGATCGGAGTGAATCGCGCCGGCGCCGTTCTGGGCACGCGTATTCAGCGGGATCGTCCAGGCGCGGCATTCATCTTCGCCTGCGGTGAAGAATGAAATCAGGCCCAGCAGGTGATAGCTCTTGCGGATCAGACGTGAGAGACCGCTGTCTGTCAGTCCGTAGCTGCCTAGAAATTCTGCTGCGTCTTCGTCGGTCATCTCCGCCAGTTCGGCTTCCACTTTGCCGCAGATCGCGCTTGCCCCGGCATTTGGACGAGCGGCTACTTCGGTCAGGCTATATTTCGCAACCGCCGCTTCCAGGTCCTTTCCGAGTTCGGTGCTCTCGCCGATATTGAGGACGTAGAGCATTGGCTTCTCGCTGAGAAACATGAAGCCGCGGATGCGCTTCTTGTCCTCGGGCGACATTTCCATTTCGCGTAGTGGCTTTTCGGTTTCGAGAAACGCTTTGGCTTTGATCAGCAGTTCGTTTTCTTTTTCGAGTTCCGGCGTCTTCATCTTCTTCAAATCTTTTTCGAGGCGCTCAAGCCGCTTTTCGATCTGGCCCAGATCGCTGACCATGAGATCGAACTCGACGTTCTTGATGTCGCGCAGCGGATCGATCGCGCCAACATGGGGAACCTCATCATTTTCAAATGCGCGCAGAACGTGAATGAGCGCGTCCACCTGACGCAGATGGCCGATGTAGGCGGTCTCTTTCAGGGCGTCCTGGCCGATGGCGCCTACGTCCACGTACTCAACGGAGGCGTGCGTCAGCTTCTTCGGGTGGTAGAGCGCGGCCAGTTTGTCGAGGCGG
>DATFVD010000359.1:0-4287 GCA_035260505.1 Terriglobales bacterium | reverse complement strand
CCCCAAGGACTACTGGCAACTGAGCGAAACCGCGCGACGAACTCTACGTCGCATGCGCCGCCGTCCGCGACTGATCACCGCCTTCTGGAAGCAATCTTCTTTATGGCCAGAATAGCTCTATATTATGCGAGAGTCAGTAGGAGGACGAGATCCTTGATTAAGAATTGGCCAGCATCCCCTAACAAGGGAACTCCGTGTGAGAATTGGAGCGCTCCCGGTGTCGAGAGGAGAAAACTCACCGTGAGCACGAAGGTGATAGTGGCTCCAATGCTGCCCATGAAGGAGAATCTTGCTGAGAACGGCCGCAGCGCGATAAGCAGAGCAATTACGATCTCGATCACTCCGATTAGATTGGAAACGCCCTGAAGGCTGAAGATTCGATACAGCCAGAACATCAGCGGACTGTTCGCCACCAGAGGCTGGATGCCTTGCGCCTCGCCAGCTGTGAATTTGAGAACACCAATCAGCAACAGTGTGATTACGAGTCCGTAGCGCGAGACGTGGATACCCATTCTCTCCAACGAGGTTCTGGACTTGGCGTGTATCAACGCTCTTATCAGCGTTCCCTCGGTGCGCAAGAATTGATTAGTTGTATCCATATGCCATTCCCCCGTTTTTACCTTTGCGATAAGCAACATTTCCGGCGCTGACAGTCAGTACCACACTTCCAACTGAGTGATGGATCCCCAAACTTTTCAGGCCGCGCGACGATCTGACCGCCGCGCCAAAAACTGTGTGCGCGTTCCAATGAATGAGACCCTCGAATGGCCAAAAAGTTTCCGGCACAAAAAGTCTTGGCCCACGATCGGCCCTGGGAAGAACCTAGCTATTTTTCTTCGATCGCGCCTTTCCGATGCAGTAGACGCAAGGCGTGTACCCTTCACGAATCGCTTCCCCCACAGGGAGGAACTTCGGCTTGCCATGCAGATGCGAGCAGCCCGCTACGTGAAATACTTTGTCATCTTGATCCTGAGATATTGCGACCGTCTCCAGAACTTGGCGCGCATCCAGTCCGCTCGCGGGGTGCTGCTGGTCGTGCGCCGGTACGATCAGCCTCCTGGCAGAGAACACCGCCAGTCCCAGTGGTACAGCCGCAGCGGCGGTTAGCGTCCAAGCCAAAAAGGTACGGCGCGAGGTTTTCGTGGTTTCTCCGAGTCTCTGATATAGCCGCTCATGAAAACCGTCTGGCGGAGCCAGAACGCGTTCGTCGCGATAAAGACCAATTATATTGCGCGTACCCTCAAGGAGGGCGGTGCAATGACGACACTCAGCAAAATGCTGATCGAGCGCCGCTCGTTGGATGGGGTCGAGATCGTCATCGATATAGTCTGAAGTATCTCTCCAGACTTCTTGGCAGTTTATTCCCATGGTTTCCTCACTTCTTTCGAAGCCCATCCCAACCCTCCATCCTGCCCGAGTCCTGGAGCGAGGATGTCTCTCAGCATCAAACGGGCACGCCGAAGCCTGCTCTTCACGGCTCCGGGCGATATTCGCAAAATAGCAGATGTTTCCGAGATGCTTAGCTCATGTATATCGCGCAGCACGAATGCCTCCCGGTAATGCTGCGCCAACGAGCCTAAAGCCTTGACCAAGGCATCGCGTACTTCCACGCGCTCCAGGGCTGTGGAGGGAATTTCGCGCCAGTCTTCGAAATCCTTCGGAACGTACGGTTTTGCATCATCTTTGTCAGCCGTCAGCGACAGCATCGGTATGCGCCACTGTTTTCGATTTCTCATTCGCGCCTCATTGATCGCTATCTGAATCAGCCAGGTACCAAAGGTCGACTCTCTGCGAAACTGATTCAAACGGGCTAGCGCCTTCAGCGATGCATCCTGCGCGACATCCTCAGCGTCCTCCTTATTCGCGAGCAAGGCGAACACCGTCGCATACACCGTCCTTTGATGGGGGCGGATGAGATCCATGAACAGCTCTTTGTGTCCAGACAGGATCCGCTCTATCAAAGCCCCTTCCGCGGCCTGAGCCGAACACACCTGGACAGCGGAGGCCAGGCCTTTTTCCAAAGCATCTTCTCGGGGCGGCTTTCGCAACCCGCCGCCTCTTCTCGCGGAAACGTAAGACCCTTCTCTGATGGTTGTCCCCATTGGGTACGGTTCGCTACGCGAATCTGCCCGACAGTCCGATTCCCGACCTGTCGAAGAGTTTCAGCCTGCTGGCCACACGCTGCCATCGGCTGACTTGGGGAAATAGGAAGGACCAGGATGGAGCGAGGGCCTCAATCCGGAATCTACTCGTCTTTTCGAGAGATTACTCCGGTTACGGTTTGGAAATAAAGAGTAGCCAGTTCATTACCAGTTCAATGTTTTTCGGCAGGCAACCTCTGTATCACCATCTCTTTCGTAAGTGCGACGCGGCCCGGAACCCAAGTCCCAGACCGCGTTGCTTTCCCCGTCCATTTTTGAGGAAGCGGAGCAAGCGGATGGAATCCGCCGCTCCGCTGCTGTGAAAGACGGACTTGCCGACCTTCAGTTAAGCCGAGCGGCGACGCCACACACGATTACCGGGCCAAAACTGCCATACGGCGCACCATTTGGTCCGGTGATGTACCCGTCTCTAGCCAATTTCAAAATGCGGAACTCCTCGGTCAGCAGACCGCGATAGCCCTTTTCGATGGCGTCTTCGGTCCACTCATAAACGTTGGCGTCCCAAACTGGGCTGTAATCGGTGGCCGTGGTGGGAATGCCACCGAATGTGTTGTTGGGACGATGTCCGTCCAAGAGAGCGGCGCCCAATCCCTGACGCTGCGGATTTTGGCAACCGCCTTTGGTCTCGCCGTTCGTGGCGATGAAGATCCGCTCTACGGCGCTACGACTGATGTCATCGACCGCGGTTTCGATTCTGCGCAAACGCGGAGCGAAGGTATTCCCCTCAATAGCTGACACAGTGGGATCACTGGACTCAGTGGAGATGTAGAAGACGGGCTTGCCAAAGCTGTATCCGTTAATCAGCGAGAGAGTGACGGTCCGGTTCGCCGGATTAATCGCGACTACCTGATCATGTACGAGGCCGTAGTTGGGATTTCCGTTCGGAAAATTTATGAATGCATCGTCTACAGCTGCGGCGACAACGGGCGCGTCGTAAATGATGCCGTCGACGAGCACCAGCGGGCTATAGTCCTCATCGCCGACCGAGCCGGGCTGCGCGACACTCGGTGGGAAGGGCTTTTCTTGAGAGCCGGCCACAACTTCGCGGTTCGGACGGAAGTCCACGAGGCCGGAGTCAAAGAGAAACGTCCCGTCGGCGCGGCGCGTGGCGGTCCGAGCGGCATCGCCTGCGTTATGTAGTTTCTTGGAGAAGTTCACGCCAAGGCGCTCCGCTTCTGCTTGATCGCCTGCGTCAAGGATGATGTACCACGCGGGTTTCAGGCCAGACGGTGTGCTCACCGCACCCTTGTAGAGGGGCAGGGTGACCGTTCCTCTGGGGTTGCCAGCGGGAACATTGATTGATGTCAACTGCTCGATGGGAATGTCGAATTTAGCGGATTTCAGCAGCTGGACAGGTCCTGCCAGAGCCGGATTCGTGAGCGAGTCGGGCGGCGGAAACTGTGAAATGTCGACCTTCGTTCCGATTGAGGCCAGAGGTGGAATGATGTTGCATCCGGGACCAGGCCCGTTTGCTGCAGGCCCGGGACCATTCCCGGCGCGCAATAGCCTGCCGTCTCCCCCGTCTTCTCTCTCCTGCGCCGATGCCGCGCCGGCCAGAAGCATCACCGATGCCAGCGTCAGTGCGGAAACACACGCCAGAGTCTTTCGCAATAAACTTCCTCCGTCGCAACGAACCTGATCCATCGAACCCCCCTTAAAGTTAAGAATTGGAACTGAAGATGTACGTGGGGGCAGGCACCTCAGCCATGCGATACGGGGCAAAAGAGCACCCTAACTGGCATGAGCGAATAGCCATAAGCCCTCACAAGGTATGAATACCAATGCGTTGTTCGTTTATTCCCGGGACGTCTTCGACCGGCACGATGGATCGACGCGGGGCTGATAGAACAAAGCGATGACAATCAGTCTTGAGGCGCTTGAGGGAGGCGTCGGCGACTCCTTGGTGTGCAGTGGGCAGCTTGTCTGCCATTCTCGATCTTGAACCGGAAACTGGTGCCGATGGCGACTAAGCGGAAGTTGGCCTGAAACGGGCTTCGAGGCAGTTGAGCGGGTTAGTAACCGGAAGTCGGCTTGTAGGAAATCATCCGGACCATTTGCTGTCCACGGATGACCAGAAGAAATCTGAGTCCGAAGTCCACTCATGAGGAATTGATCACTCTTTGTG